>JBKPEY010000170.1:0-8253 GCA_046744405.1 Actinomycetota bacterium | reverse complement strand
GGTCGGAGTCCTCACCTTGATCCGGGATCTTGCCCAGATTGAAAGCGAACGAGATGGTTGGCCCCGGCGTTGTAACGGACGCCGAGGCCGGCCAAACACTAGGGCCTTCGTTCACACCGAATTGCCGATCGAGTCGATGATCGTCCCGTAGTCGACCTCGGATAACCCGCCGCCGGCCTGAGAGGGATGGTGCACCACGTTCTCCCAGACACCCGAGATGTCGGTCCATCCCGGGCCATCAGGGGCGAACAGGATCAGTCGCTTGGAGCTGGAACCCATCCGACCCTGCTCGTCCTCCCAGGCGTCGGTCAGCGCGCTGAAGTCGGCAGGCACGCGGGAGGCGATGTCAGGAGGCAGCACCGAGGGGTCGAGCGGCTGAGCCGGCTGGTCGGTCCACACCACGATCACCTGTCGGCGGCGATCCCCGGTTGTCGTCCAAGGTGAGTCGATTGCCACAGACACCGCTTCCAGGCCGGACTCCGGAGCATCACCACCTCCTTCGGCGACGAGACCGTTGACGAATTCGGAGAAGCGAGCCCGATCATCGGGCAGGGTGAAGAACGGCGACTCGTCGAGCGCCGCCTCACCGTCGGCCGCAAAATCGCGAAAGGCGATGACCCGTACCCGAAGCTGATCAACGTTCTTGCCCTTGGCGGTCAGATTCGATTGCACATCGTCGTAGAAGCGAAGTGCGTTGTTCTTCACCTGGTCGATGATCGGCGTCATGCTTCCCGTTACATCGATGCAGAACACGATGTCGACTGCATATCTCAGCCCTCTTGGTGCGCCCAAACTTGACTGACCGGCGGTGGGGGATGCAGGCGAAGCTTCTGGGCTCGATGCTGCCGCATCTGAGGGCGCCCCCTCTTCCATTACGGGCCACTCGGTGCTCGGAGGGGTGGTTGCCGGAGGCGCTGCCGGCGCGGGCTCAGCTGGTGTGGCCGCTGGTGCGGGAGTCGTGTTTTCGCTCATACATCCTCCAGACGGGAGTCCAAGTTAGAAAGCCGCGACCGGCGCCGCGGACAAGGGGACATACCCGAGTTCGTAGGCCTCAAACGGTCGTGGCTTCGAAGCGGAAGCGGGTCGCATCCAGGTAGAGCCGCGTCCAAGCCATAACCTTGACCGGCTCCAGCCGCCACACCCCCGCCAGGTACGACTTTGCCGACTGCGCATATCCGTACTTGGCTTTGGCTTCAGCCGCAAGACGCTGCGCAACAGTCCTCGATGGCGTCGTCCACGTGGCAATGCCTTCGACGATGACCGCCGACTCGCCATCCTCTAGATGCAAGGTAACGCGACCATCGCGGCGCAGGTTCCGGATATGTACGGTTGCCGGGTCACCGCCGAAGTAGCAGGCGCCGTCGAGCCACATGCCGTCTACAGGGATCACATGGGGGGCACCGTCCCGGCGTACGGTGGCGATCCAGTAATGCGGAGACTCGGCCAGCCGCTGCTCAACCGATGTCCAGTCCAGCAGCCGGTTGGGGGAGCCGTAGCTGGGAGGAAGTTCGAGCTGCTCAGCCACGGGCGGCACACCAAACCACCTTAATTACAGATATTCCTCGATGGCCCCGAGTAACACTGACTTGGATTTCGCGCCCTTAAACGCCTTCACCAGCTCCCCGTCAACGTAGACCTGAATCGTTGGCAGGCCGAGCACATGATTGTTGGCCGGGGTTACGGGGTTGGTGTTGGTGTCCATTTTGACGAACCGCACCTTGTCCCCGTGCGCTCTCGCAAGCTCCTCGATGATCGGCGACACTTGCTTGCAGGGCCCGCACCAATCGGCCCAGAAGTCGACCACTACTGGCTTTTCGGACTTCAGGACCACCTCCTTGAAGGTGGCGTCCGTTACATCATTCACTGCACCCATGGAATCTCCTCTCTTACACCTCAGTGTGCCTGCACCGGCTGACACAAACCGGCTAGCACGGGGGCGTGCAACCGACCTTAGCTGGCCGCCGGTAAGCAGGGTTGTGCCGCGATCAACCCGACCGAGCAGCGACTCACTCGGCAACAACACGGTTTCAAGATATTTCGAGGTTTCCTGGCCTAAGGTCTGTTACAGCGGGGGACACATCAGGTGTAACGGTCTTGATGTCTCGGCGCGTCAGGTTATTTCTTGTCCGTATTTCGTGTTCCATATTTCTTGTTCCGACTATCAGGATGCACCGACACAGGAGAGTTATGAGGAATGTCGTCCGCGGTCTGAAGGCGTTGATCGCCGTTGGGGCTGCCCTGATCCTGGTAGCCCCTGCCGCGCAAGCCAACATCCTGGACGCGATTGTCGTCGCTCACCGCGCCGGAGCGGCGACCAAATACGGCGAAGGCACGATGGCCTCCTACAAATACTCGGTCGCGCACGACGCGGACGTGCTCGACGGCGATATCCACTGGACGAAGGACAGCCCTAACGACTCAGACAAGCTTGGCTCCATCCTCGTCATCCACGACTCCACGCTCGACCGGATCACCAACTGCTCGGGCAAAGTCTCCTCCTGGCTCTGGACTTCAATTCGTGATAAGTGCCGCACCGACAACGGCAAACAGCCGCTCATTCGTCTCAAGACCCTGATCGCATACGGAGACTCGGTCGGGAAGCAGGTCGCAATCGGGCTCAAGAACTCGACGATCACCGACGCACAAGCCAAGCAGTTATGGAACACGATCAAGTACTCCAACGTCCAGCTGGAAGCGCCGGAATCGAGGCTTTCAGGTGCCCTGAACAAGGTGAAGAAGCTGGACGCCGCCGACCCCAACCACAAGATCAAATATGCGCTCGTGTGCACAGGAGCCGACGGATGGCCGTCGGTCTCGAAAGTGAAGAGTGTCGGCACCTATTTCCACGCCGGGCTATCGATTTCCTCCAGTCGAATGAAGACCTACAAGGATGCCGGGATCAAGGTATTCCTCTTCACCGGCAAGACCGTGGACGACTACAAAAGGATGGCTGCACTTAACCCGTACGGCGTAGTCGTCGATGACGTGGCGAAGTTCCAGGCTTGGCGCGACACGCAGACATAGTGTGACAAGTCTGCACTGTCGGTTATCAGCCAAGAGTGGCCTGCAGCTCAACCCTTAGCTGGCAGTACCAGTCAGTAACCCGGCGTCCTCGGCGGCGGCCTCCTCTGCGGCGGCAGCCGGATCCTCACCGTGGTGCAGCGCTGCTAGATAGCGCTCTGCGTCGAGTGCGGCAGCACATCCCGTACCAGCGGCCGTCACAGCCTGCCGGTAGATACGGTCAACCAGATCACCGGAGGCGAACACTCCTGGCAGATTGGTTCTCGTAGTCCGGCCGTCAGTGATCACATATCCGTCGGGATCCAGATCTACCTGGCCTTTGACGAGGTCGGACCTGGGCTCGTGACCGATAGCGATGAACAAGCCAGAGACCGGCAACTCACGCTCTTCACCAGTGATGGTGTCTTGCAAGGTCAGTGCTTCCAGCCTCTTGCCGCCATGGATCCCAGTGACCACGGAATTCCAGACAAATTTGATCTTGGGGTTGTGGAACGCCCGGGCGGCCATGATCTTGCTGGCGCGCAGCTCGTCGCGGCGGTGCACGATGGTTACGGAGTTGGCGAAGCGAGTGAGGAAGGTGGCCTCTTCAACCGCCGAGTCACCGCCGCCGATGACCGCGATGTCCTTGTCACGGAAGAAGAAGCCGTCACAGGTGGCACACCAGGAAACGCCGTGTCCGGACAGCCGGTCCTCGCCCTCGACATCGAGCTTGCGGTAGCCAGAGCCCATAGCCAAGATCACCGTATGTGCGGAGTAAGCATTGCCATAGCCATCTTTGACGGTCTTGATATCGCCGGTCAGGTCCATCTCGACGATGTCTTCGGTGATCATTTCCGCGCCGAATCGCTCGGCCTGGGCGCGCATGTTGTCCATCAGCTCCGGACCCATGATGGCGTCACGGAAGCCGGGAAAGTTTTCCACATCGGTCGTGGTCATCAAGGCGCCGCCAGCATCAATCTCACCCTCGAAAACGAGTGGTTTAAGATCGGCCCGGGCGGCGTAGATGGCGGCGGTATAGCCGGCCGGCCCGCTACCGACGATGATGACGTCCCGTACGGATTCGGTGCTCATGGTGTCCTTCGCGACTTGCTGTGGGCTGTAACCCTACCTCCGCAGAACGGCCTCGGCAGGCAACCTATTCCGAAGGGAAAGCACCGACACTCGAGGCCGACGAGGGGCCAGCGGTAAGGCATCGGCTCAAGAATCTGAGGAGGCAACAGGCTTTTCTAAGTAGTTCGGCCGATGTGCGCGGCCACTTCCCGGTCCCAGCCTGGCTGTTATCGACTCCTCAAGGAGGTAGCAGCCATGATCAAGATCTCGGTCTCCCGGCTCACCACCACCCTGGCCTTAAGCGCAGTGCTGGTTGGTGTCGGCGCTCTCCCAGCTGCGGCCCGCCCGGATGATGGAAGGCCAGGTCCGCCCCGCGTTGTCGTGGTCGAGAGCCAGCACAACTGCCCACTGAGACGGCTGGACCGGCAACTAGTGCGATGCGACAACCTGACCGGTGACGGTGTTGCGGCGCCACTCTTCATTCCGAAGTTGTGAGCACGCAAAACCTAGCCGGTCCATCTTGATCAACGGGGGAAGCGCTGGGGCGCGATAATGAGGCCATGCCCAGGCGGGCGTCGGACGCACCGTTGGTCGGCCGGACGGCCGAGCTAGCAGCTCTGGATGAGGCGCTGCATGCTGCCGCCGATGGTTCGCCCGGTGTAGTGCTCATTGCAGGCGAAGCCGGCATTGGCAAGAGTCGGCTGGCCGCCGAAGCGGCCTCTCGAGCGCTGGCCGACGGCTGGCAGGTGCTTAGCGGTGGATGTCTCGACCTGGCCGAGGGCTCGGTACCGTATCTTCCGCTCGTCGATGCCCTGCACGACCTGCGCACCGACGCGCTGCCTCCGCTGCTGACGCGGTGGGTCCGTGGTGAGGCCGAGGAGTCGCCGCTTTCAGAGGATGTGGCACGCGGTCGCGTCTATGCGGCCTACTTGGACGTGCTTCGGAGTGCCAGCGTCACGTCGCCGCTGGCAATGATTGTCGAGGACGTCCACTGGGCCGATCCCGGCACGAGGGATCTGCTCAGTTACCTGGTACGCGGGCTCAGCACACCGGTGACGCAAGCCCGAGTACTCATTCTGCTGACATATCGCTCGGACGAATTCCGTCGCGGATCCCCCGTACGCCGCTGGCTGGGCGAACTGGCTCGCCGCCCCTCGGTATCGCGGGTGGAAGTGACCTCGCTGGACCGCGCCCAGGTGGTGCAGCAGTTGGCCGCTCTAGGAACCTTCGACTCGCGCGCCGCACAGGAGATCTTCGAGCGATCCGAAGGCAACCCGTTCTACGTGGAGGAGCTGGCAACGCTCTGGGCGACGGGGCAATCGAGCGTGCCCGAGGCAGTACGCGACGCCGCGGAGGTCCGCGTGGCATCTCTGCCAGCCAGCGATCGGGATGTGCTCCGGATACTTGCTGCACTCGGCCGCCCCGCCAGCTTTGACCTGATCCAGATCTTGACTGACCGCCCGTCCCCCGACCTGCTCGAGATGTCAAGGCGAGCAGTGGATGCGGGGCTCTTGACCGTGGACCCCCAGAGTGCTGCGTACCGGTTCCGTCATGCCCTGCTAGCCGAAGCCGTTACCGCTGACTTCCTTCCTGGTGAACAGACTGCGCTACACCAATCCATCGCTCGCTCCCTAGAGGATGATCCAGCGCAGTCGACCGGGCCTGGGGAGATCGCTTATCACCAGGCTGGCGCTGGTGACCTGGAGGCCGCGCTCGTCTCCTACGTTGCGGCCGCCGATGCTGTGGCTCGGATCTATGCCTTTGGTGATGCGGCCGAATGCCTGCAGCGAGCGCTCGAGTTGTGGAGTCGAGTCTCCGATCCGGCACGACGGGCCGGCACCTCTCGCGCCGACCTGCTCAGCCGGGCTGCAGAATTCGTCGCTCTCACCGACGATTTCGACCGAGCCACTGCACTCGCACAGGCGGCGCTATCCGAACCCGATGTTGCCGAGCATCCCCAGCGGCGGGCCGACGTTTGGCGCCGGATCGCCTGGTACCGGGTCATGGCCAGCGATGGACCGGGGATCTTCGCGGCCTTTGATGCGGCAGCGGCGGCGCTGGACACAGCGGCTGCAGCAACCGGCCGGGCCAAGCTGGCAGCGGAGGATGCGCTGGTCCGAGCCTTCTGGTCTCGCGCGGAAGCGCGGGCCCGGGCCGACCGCGCGCTTGCCCTTGCTGATGCCGAGGGCGATCTGGGCGCTCGCGGTGTGGCATTGAATGCGCGCGGCTGCGTGCGCAGCGGGGCCGGGGACAGTGAGCGTGCAGTCCGCGACCTCGAGCAGGCACTGGATCTGGCCCGCAGTCATGGAACCGACCAAGACATTAGCCGAGCGATCCTCAATCTCGCCGCCACACTCGTGAACGCGGCGCGCTATGAGGAAGGGCTGGCGCTTTGCGAAGTCGGGATCAATGAGGCCACATCGCTCGGCCTCGCTTTGCCATACGCCATGCTGTGCCGGAATACGGCTGCGGACGCCCTCTTCGCTCTCGGCCGCTGGCCGGAGGCCGTTTCCGAGGCCGGAGCGGTGCTCACGCTGACCGAGGACGGTCAATCGGCTCGGATGGCCAAAGACATCCTCGCTCGGATTGCCACCCGCAGAGGCGATCCCGAGCTGGCCCGCCGCCTCCTGTCGGAGGTGCCGCGCTACGACCGGGTACGCGATGAACCGCAACTGGCGGCCCCGGCATGGCTGACTTCGGCCGAGCTGTGCTCCATCTCCGAGCTTTTCGACAACGGCCGAGCCGCGGTCGCCGCCGGTCTCGAACTCGTGACTGGTGTGGATGCGTGGTTAACGGCCCAGCTCTGTGCGGTCGGTGTACGGCTTGAGGCAGATCGTTGTATTTCGGCGCGACGGCGGCGAGCTCGCAGTGAGGAAACCACAGCCCGCCAACGTGGCCGCGAGCTTGTAGAGGTAGCCGATGGCCTCGGCGATCAGCAAGGCAGCATCGGTGCCTGGATCGCCCAAGCCCATGCTGAGTTCGCTCGCATCGGAAATGGGGAGACTGGCTCGCAGTTCGGGGCGTGGGCTGCGGTCCGCGATCGTTGGCACGCCCTCGGGCACCGCTATGACGAGGCGTACGCGGACCTCCGGTTTGCCGAAGCAGAACTCGCGGTCGGTTCGAGGCGAGAAGCTGAGGCGGCACTGCGCCGTTCGGCCGCCATCGCCGAGGAGCTTGCTGCGGTGCCTCTGTCTGCCTTGGTGACCGACATCCGCGTACGCGGAGGCTTGGACTCTATGGCGCCGCCGGCCGATGACGGCCTAACTGCGCGGGAGCGTGAGATCTTGAACTGGGTTGTGCGTGGGGCGACCAACCGCGATATCGCAGACGCGCTGTACATCAGCCCCAAGACGGTGTCGGTCCACGTGTCAGCCCTGCTGCGGAAGTTCGGCGTTTCTGGCCGGGGTGACCTGTACTCGGCAGCGGGGGAAGCCAGCTTCTCAGCGAGGCAGCACCGCTGACGGACCGGTTGACGGCATGCCCGCGCCGCAACCCGTTACCACGGTCACCAGGCTTGACCCGTCTGACTTGGTGTAGACAAGCAGCGCCGGCGTTCCATTCACCGTGCTGGTAGCGAGGCCGGTGATCCGCCCGTCAGTGACCTTGCGGGCGCAGCCCCAGGCTTGTGAGAAGCGGTGCGGGCTAAGCCCACCCGCAGCCTGTTCCAAGGCCCGCGCCTCCGACCCCAAGTCGTTGCTGTTCACAGCGGCGACCACGGGCGGCTCGTTGAGTCCTGCGCTGGCACTGATCAGGTACGCCCCAAAGCCCACCACAGCCGCCAGGGCAGCAGCCGCAACCGCGGGTAACGCCCAACGCGATTTGGATGGCTTTTTGAGGTCTTGGCCGAAAGTGCCCAGTGTTGGCTTCGGTTTCCAACCATCGGTACGCCGGGCGCTCTCCGCAACTATTACTTCGTTCAGCCGATGAGCCACCGCTTCTGGCATGGGCGCTGCCGGCTCAGCCCGTAACGTCGCGGTGACCTGCCGGAGGGCGTCCGACTGAGCCCGGCACTCCGGGCAGCGCGCAATGTGGGACTCCGCCGCGGTTGCACGTTCGGGGTCGAGCAAGCCCTCGGCCACGTCGGCCAGCTCGTCGATCGATAAGTGCTGCGCGTTCATCGGATAAGTCCTCGGGTCTTCAGCTGGGCCGCGGTCTTTCGAGAGCCCTTGTCAAGCGTTGCCT
>JBKPEY010000059.1:0-2359 GCA_046744405.1 Actinomycetota bacterium | reverse complement strand
CCTCTGACTAGGTCACTTACTCGTAGCGGGGACAGGATTTGAACCTGTGACCTCTGGGTTATGAGCCCAGCGAGCTACCGAGCTGCTCCACCCCGCGTCGGCAGTGAAACACCCTACGTCAGCTCCATCGCTAAGCCAAATCAAGCAACTCTCACTCAATCCATACCGGGAATGAGCTCCCGCGCTTCTACGTATTCCATGCCGGTGAGTTCCATCAGATCGGTCACCATGGAGCGAGTCTGAGCCAAGATCACGACGGCGGAGATGGAGTGGGTCAACTGAAGATGCGAAGTGGCCTCGGCGATCTCACGTAGTCGATCTCTGGCGGCGTTGGGAAGCCGGTGTTCGGAAAACTCATGAGCGATGAATCTGCACGCCTCGGCCAGCCGCCGAATCACCTCTTGATAGGCAACAGGTACTTCATCACCCCGCCATATGGCGACAGCACACCTTCGGACCAGTATCCGAAGGTTGCGGACGGCAGAATCGAGCGGCTGGTGAAAGCTGGACAGTGCGGTTGCCAGGCCCAACTGCCGTCGGTGAAAAGGGGAGTAGCGAACCACGTCAAGGCCCTCAGCAGCAGCGACGTCGAAGGTAGCCAGATCCTTTTCTGTCGCCTGCACGTGATCCAGCACCGTACTCGCAGCGTGCTCATCCTTGGCGGCGAGCGCATCGGCTGCCGCCTCTAGCGTGTCAGCCATCCCAGCGACAACCTTGGCCGCGACTTCACCTGGCCTGCGGAGCGGGCCACTTGGTGCCACAGTCGCCACCAGCAACGCGAGTGTGGAGCCAATTACTGCGTCGGTCCAGCGTTCAGCTCCATAAATGGGACTGGGCGCCATGACCAGCACTGCGATCGAGTTGGCGCCGGCCTGGGTCGTGATCGCCGGGCTTGCTCCAACCAAGGTCGCCAGCGACATCGCAATTGCGCAGACCAGCACAACTTGCCAAACTCCGGCTCCGAACAAGACGAACCAGAGATCGCCCAGCGCGACGCCGAGTGTCACACCGATCGCCACGTCCACACCACGGCGGATGCGCTGACCGTACGTTAAACCGAGGACGAGGATGGCCGCTGCCGCCGCGAAATAGGGCACTTCATGACCAAGCAGCAGACTCGCGATCAGCCAAGCGAGGCCAGCGGTCACCGCGCACTGGGCGATCAGAAAGGAACGCTGCCGCCATCGCGCAATACGCCGAACCGCGGATGCCTCACCGCGCCGGATCGTTCGCTCGCTGAGGTCAAATGCCCGCAGTTCCATCCGCCGCGCAGAGAAGGCCTCGGGGTCCATGCCTCATGATTCACCCGACACGTGCTGGCGTACCAGTGTCGGCCGGGTGGGAACGTTCGCTTTCGGTCAGGCACACTTGTCAGACGTGACTTCACCGATCCGCGTCACTGTGTGGGGCGAAAACTTCCATGAACAATCCGAACGAGATCGCAGCGGCATGGCCGAGCGATACCCAAGCGGCATGCACGGTGCCATTGCTAGCGGCCTTACCGAGGCGCTCGGTGATGCGGTTGCGGTCCGGATCGCCACTCAGGATCAGCCAGAGCACGGTCTAACCGACGACGTCCTCGACGGCACCGATGTGCTGACTTGGTGGGGTCACGCCACCCATGCCACCGTGGACGATGCCGTCGTTGATCGAGTGCAGCAGCGGGTTCTCGGCGGCATGGGTTTGCTGGTGCTGCACTCAGCGCACTTTTCGAAGATCTTCCGTCGGCTCATGGGCACCACCTGCTCGTTGGCCTGGCGCAACTCGGCCGATACTGAGCTGATCTGGACCGTCAATCCGTCGCACCCGATCACGGCCGGTATTCCGCAACCCATCATGATCAATGAGCATGAGATGTACGGCGAGTTCTTCGATATTCCAACGCCGGATGAGTTGATCTTCGTCTCCGCCTTTAGCGGTGGCGAGGTCTTCCGATCCGGCTGCTGCTGGCGGCGCGGTAAGGGAAAAGTGTTCTACTTCTCACCTGGTGATCAGGAATATCCGATCTACCATCACCCAGACATCAAGCGCGTGCTGGCCAACGCCGTCGTATGGGCACAGCCGGAGAATGTGGACGACTTTGAGCCGCCGTTAGTTGTCAACAGTCCAGCGCCGCACTTCGACGGGCGAGTCGTTGCCGACGGTGTGCATTCATGAGCAGCAGCGATCGGTTGCGCGCCGGTGTGATCGGTCTCGGGTGGGCCGGGCAGCAGCACATGGCCGCCTACGCCGATGCTGCCGATGTTGATCTTGTGGCCTTGTCTGGCATGGAGACCGATGCGCTGCAGCGGCTTGGCGATGCCTACCGCATTCCAGACCGGCATCGCTATACCGATTGGCAGCAGCTTGTTGAGCATGG
>JBKPEY010000160.1:0-3737 GCA_046744405.1 Actinomycetota bacterium | reverse complement strand
ACTCCGCGGTCGGATCTTTGGGTCTTTTGAACTTGCTGAGCTCTGCGACGATCCCGAAGAGCGCGAGGAATGGCTGACTTTCGTTGTGGTTGGTGCCGGCCCAACCGGAGTCGAGATGGCCGGTCAAATCCGCGAACTGGCAAACCGTACGCTGCGCCGAGATTTTCGCCGGATCGACACCACAAAAGCGAAGGTCATTCTCCTGGACGCCGCCCCTGCAGTCTTGGGCAATTTTGGCGACAAGCTCTCCAACGCTGCCCGTAAACAGTTGGACAGCATCGGTGTGGACGTTGAGCTCAACGCCAAGGTGGTCGGGGTCGATAACACCGGCGTCGACATCATCGATGCCGACGGCAACGAGCGACGGATTCGCTCACGCTGCAAGGTGTGGGCTGCCGGGGTGAGTGCATCACCGCTCGGCAAACAGCTCGCCGAGCAGAGTGGTGGGGAGATCGATCGAGCCGGCCGGGTGAAGGTGAATGAGGATCTCACTCTGCCCGGGCATCCCGAGATCTTTGTGATCGGCGACATGATGAACCTCAACAATCTGCCCGGTGTCGCGCAGGTCGCTATGCAGGGTGGCAAGTACGCGGCCCGCCAGATCGTTCGGCGGCTCAACGGTGAGCCGCCAGCAGAGCCCTTCAAATACTTCGACAAGGGCAGCATGGCGACGATCTCGCGGTTCCATGCCGTGGCAAGCGTTGGCAAGATCAACCTCGCCGGTTTCATTGCGTGGTTGATGTGGCTAGGTGTTCACGTCATGTACCTCATCGGCTTCAAGAACCGGTTGACAACGATGCTGCACTGGGCGGTGAGCTTCATCTTTCGGGGACGGTCACAGCGCACGACCACGCGGCAGCAGATTGTCGCTCGTACCCGGATGGCCCAGCTGGAGGAGGCCTTGAAAGAGGCGCAAGAAAAACAAACCGCCGAAGCCGAGCCATCGGCTAACCGAGTCTCGATCGGAGACAAGGCTGCCGAAACCGCTGAGCCTGCTGCAGCACCGGTGCAGCAAGCTCCCGAGAGCTAAACAAAACGGCAGCCCGCCCGGTGAGGCCATAGGGCGCCAACCCGCGCCCTGGCCGACCGCCGTGGCGCCGAGTCCCACAAGCTGCTGCATCTCGGCCTCGTCAGCAACCTCAAGATCAAAGTGGATCCGCGGTCCATGATCACCGACCTGTTGGTGGACGTACGCATCACCCGTCGGCGGCTCGAAGCTGCGGAACTCTGGGTGACCGGGCCACTGCTCACCCAACTCCCATCCGAGCGCGGCGGACCAGAACGTCGCTGACGCTTCTGCTACGTCGGCACGGATGTCGATAAAGACGTGCAGCCACTGCGGAGCCTGGGTGATCATGTCGCGGGCAGGCTCTCTTCCGACAACTCCTGAACGGCACGCTCGAGGGCCAGCACTCCCTGCACGAGCGCACGCAGATCCTCGATGGCGAGTCGTCGAAGCACAGGCGTTGGCATCGTGCCCGCCGAGCTCAGCAAGCCGCGGATTGTGGCGCTGCCCTCGGGCGTCACGCTGAGCGGGCGAACCCGTCGATCAGTTGGATCCTCACCACGCGCCACCATTCCGTGTTCCACAAGTCGGTCCACTAGTCCGGACATCGTCGCCACGGAGACCTTCAGTTGCGCGGCCAATTCATGACCAGTTGCTTTCTCCGGATCGATCGCGATCATGGTCAAAACTTTGAGCTGCTGCATCGTCAGCGGCGTGGAAATGAGCGGCTCAGCCATGGTGGACAGTGCTCGCCGCTCGAAGCTGTCCTGAACGCGCTCCAGGCAGCCGATCAGTTCTTCTTGTTCGCTGCTGAGTGCCGCGTCTTCGCGTGCGTTCGCGCTCATAGGTCGCCTGTCATCTTCGTCTGGACATCTTTGATTGAAAAGGATCGTAACGGCTTGATTATCGAGATGGCACTAACTGTAAGCTCCATGCGAAGGATGTGTCGATGACGCCGTACGGCGGCGAGGTATTTCGATGACCATCAGACGTGGAAGGGAGTCCGCTACATGACCTCCCTGACACGGCTCAGCCTGGCCAACCGGATGATCGTCGGACTAGCGACGCTGGCCATTGTTGTTTTCGGCGTACTGGCAACTCTCAACCTCAAGCAGGAGCTACTGCCGTCCATCCAGGTGCCCACCGCAATCGTGACGGCGAACTATCCAGGCGTCTCGCCGCAGATTGTTGCCGACGACGTGTCTACGCCATTGGAGCGTGCCCTCACCGGCGTATCGGGCGTCACGAAGGTGCAATCGACCTCATCGAACGGGATTGCCACGATCACCGTGGAATGGGAATACGGACTCGACCCCGACAAGGTGGTCGCCGATATCCGCAGCGCCGTCGATGGACTCAAAACGACGCTGCCGGATCAGGTCGAGACTGAGGTCATTACCGGCAGGACCGACGACATTCCGGTGCTACTGCTTGCGGTGGCCTCCGACGCCTCTTTGGACGAAGCCGGACGCCAGGTGGAGAACGTCGCAATACCGGACCTGTCCAGTATCGATGGCGTCCGTAGCGTCACTGCGACTGGCGAGGACACTACCCAGCTTGTCGTCACGCTGCGACCGAAGGATCTTCGTAAGCACGACGTCACGGCGCAGGCGGTCACTCAGACGGTGCAGGGACAGGCGACCATTACGCCCGCCGGTAGCAGTTTCGACAAAAATCTGGAACTTGCGGTCGAGGTCGGCACCTCTGCTAACACCGTCAAGCAGTTCCGAGCTATGCAGGTGCCGACCCCCGACGATCCTGTCCGACTCTCCGCGCTCGCGGACGTGAAGGTCGAATCGATCGAGTCGACATCCATCGCTCGGGCTGGCGGCCGGTCGGCTCTCAGCCTTGCCGTTCTGAAGGACACCGACGCCGATGCGGTGGCGATCTCGCACCAGGTCCGCGACAAGCTCCCGAGCGTTGAGCAAAAGCTCGGCAACAACACCACGATCACCACGATCTTTGACCAGGCGCCACTGATCGAGCAGTCGATCCATGATCTCGCGGTCGAGGGCCTGCTTGGCCTAGCCTTCGCAGTCCTGGTGATCTTGGCATTCTTATTCTCGGTTCGGGCGACCTTGATCACCGCGATCTCGATTCCGCTGTCCCTGCTGATCGCCATGATCGGACTACAGCTCAGCGACTACTCGCTCAACATTTTCACGCTCGCGGCACTCACGGTCGCGGTCGGACGCGTCGTCGACGACTCGATCGTGGTCGTGGAAAACATCAAGCGTCGCGACCTCGGGCATCGGACGCTAAGACCGAGCGACGTCTTGGCCTCGGTCAAGGAAGTGGCAGGAGCGGTCACCGCATCGACGTTGACCACGGTTACGGTATTCGCCCCGGTTGCCATCGTCTCGGGGGTAGTAGGTGAGCTTTTCCGACCATTTGCGATTACGGTCGCGGTAGCGCTGGGCGCCTCATTGCTGGTCTCGATGACGATCGTCCCGGTCCTGGCGTATTGGTTCCTACGCGGCGGAGCCGGTCGCACTCAGGAGCTTGCGGCTAAGCGGTCTGGGGAGCAGGTTGAAGTCGATGCAGCTGAAACCCACACACCTGAAGAGACGAAGGTCACCCGGTTGCAGCAGGGCTATCTGCCGGTTCTGCATTTCGGGCTACGGCACCCATTTCTCACCCTTGGCATGGCCCTCGTCGTCTTCGCAGCAACGCTAGGCTCCGCCACCCTTTTGAAGACCGACTTCATCGGTTCGGTCACCGACCAGACCAC
>JBKPEY010000173.1:0-1564 GCA_046744405.1 Actinomycetota bacterium | reverse complement strand
CGGCGGCTCCGGCTCTGATCAAGCTGGTCAGTACGCCGGGCCAGAGCCGAGGGTCCAGATCGTCGACATTGGCTTCAATCATGACGTCGGTATCCGACACGTTGACATCGTGATCAGCGGTTAGTTCACCGACCAGAACGCGAGTCACGTTCGGTCGGCCTGGCATGTCTCGGCTGCCGGCACCAGCTCCGGAGGTCTGCAGCTTCAGTGGTGGAAGCTCTTCACAACGCTCAGCCAAGCTGGAAAGCAGAGCCATTCCGGTCGGTGTGGTGAGTTCGCCAGAGCCTCCCGCGAAGATCTCCCAGCCAGTCGCCATCTCGACCACGGCAGGCACCGGCACAGCTAGATCACCGTGCGCGCCTTGGACGCGTCCTGAGCCGACCGCAATGGCACTGGCGCTGAGACTGTCGATCTGGAGCGAGTGGATGGCGGCGGCAGCGCCGACGATGTCGGCAATGGAGTCAAGCGCTCCGACTTCGTGGAAGTGGACCTGATCTTTCCGAACATGGTGGATTTTGGCTTCCGCTTCGGCCAATCGCTGAAAGCTGACCAGTGCCCGATCGCGTACCGGAGCGGCTAACTCGGCCCTTGCAATGAGATCCTCGATGCCCCGCCATTCGCGGCTCGCTACATCTCCGGCGATTACCTCAACTGAGAGCCGACTGGCGTGCTGCCCCGCACGGGTGACCGACTCACAAGTCAGCCTGACCGACTCGCCGATGACGGCGTCGATGGCCTGCTGTACGGCGACCAGATCTGCGCCGGCGTCGATCAAAGCGCCCAACAACATGTCACCCGCCACACCGGCGGAGGCATCAATCCAGGCGTGACGTGCCGCGCTCATTGTCCACTTGATGAAAGAGGCGCCGCGATCTGAGCCGCCAGGTGGCCGGCACCGTAGCCATTGTCGATGTTGACCACTGCGACACCCGGCGCGCAGGCATTGAGCATGGTCAGCAGGGCGGCCAGTCCCTCGAAAGCCGCCCCGTAGCCGACTGAGGTCGGCAAGGCGACGACAGGGGCTGCAATCAGCCCTGCCACCACACTTGGCAGGGCCCCGTCCATACCCGCCGCCACAATCACCACTCGAGCCCGTCGCAACAGCTCCAAGCGGCTCAATACCCGATGCAAGCCGGCTACCCCGACATCGACAACCAGTTCGGTAGGCCGTCCCAAGTAGCCCGCCGTCAGCTGTGCCTCCTTGGCGACTGGTAAATCGGAGGTTCCGGCCGCGAGAACCGCCACCAGTCCGCCGGTCGCCAGCGGAGGTTGCGCGGGCCATGCCAGCAGGTTGGCTTGTTGATCATGAAAGGCGCCGGGAAGCTCGGCGAGGACCGCGGCAGCGTGGTCCTTGTTCGCACGGGTGAACAGTGTTACGTGCGGTTGATCACGAACCGCAGCGGCAATCATGCCAACTTGTTCTGGCGTCTTGCCTGTGCAGTAGATCGCCTCGGGATACCCGCGCCGGCTGGCTCGATCGTGATCAAGGTCGGCAAACGCATTCAGAGCTCGCGTTGGGTTGCCGGGCTCAACCATGATCAGAATTCAGCAAGGGCAGAGTGAA
>JBKPEY010000388.1:0-2477 GCA_046744405.1 Actinomycetota bacterium | reverse complement strand
CCGATCCGGGTGTGGGCGGGGTCCAGGACATAGGTGCCCGAAAGATCGGAGAGGGTGGCCAGGGTGGCTGTGGGGTTTGTCATGAGAACTCCTGAAGCGGTTGGGGTCACGCCACCAGATTTGGTGACGTGTCACGTACATACAGCCCAAACCTATGTGACGTGTCAACTATTCCCAGTACGATGGTGGCAATGGACTCTGAGGTTCGATGGCTGACCGCACAGGAGGAGCACCTGTGGCGCGGTTGGTTGAAGCTGAACGCAGAGTTAGCCTCGACGCTGCAGCGGGAGCTGCAACAAGACGTCGGTTTGTCGATGCCAGACTTCGAAGTCCTGGTCCACCTCACCGACAATCCCGAGGGCCGGGTGCGGGTCACTGAGCTCGCTGGGCTATTGCAGTGGGAGCGCAGCAGGGTCTCCCATCACGTCAAGCGCATGGAACGCCGTGACCTGGTGGAACGTGTGGAGTGCTCTATGGATGGCCGCGGTGCTTTCGTCGTGATCACTCCTCAGGGCCGTGCTGCGATCGAGGAGGCCGCTCCCGGCCACGTCATGGCGGTAAGGCGGCTGATGTTCGACGTTCTCAGCGAGGAGGACAAAGCGGCTATGGCGGCAGTCATTGACAAGCTGCTAGCCCATGGCGGATGACTTGTCCGCGACGGATGACCTCTGAGCGATCGAGACCATGCGATCTGACCCGGCCGCCAGTGCTGCCCCTTCGTGATCTATCTGATCGACGCTGTCGAAGCCGGCGGCAAGGAGCCAGCCTTTCAGCTCAATTCCGATGAACATGCGGACTGCGAAGCGAAATCGTCGGACCTGTCCATCCCGGACACAGGTCCGTTCGGTCACGGCGCGGCCGGTCATCGGGTCGAAGATGGATCGGTCGATCATCAAGTTTTCGTCCCGCTCAATCACGACAGCCGGTAGCCAGCGGGGGAGGAGCTCGGCGAGGTTGTTGTTCTCAATGAGGAGCCGACCACCGGGTCGAAGAACCCGGTACGCCTCTGCCAAGACCTTGTGATTGTCGTCGTCGCCGAAGTAGCCAAAGGAGGTGAACCAGCTGATCACGCGCTCAAAGCGATGCTCAGGCCAGGGCAGGGACCGCATATCACCGGAGACGTAGTCAACCTTGACGCCTCGCTCTGCGGCGTCCCGGCGTGCGTGCTCGAGGAAGAGCGGCGTGGCGTCGACACCTGTGACGCGGGCCCCCCGCTCCGCCAGGCGGTTGGCGATCCGGCCGTGACCGCAGGCCAGGTCAAGCACCCGCATTCCGGGCTCTAGGCCGAGCAGCCGCCAGATCGTCGCGGCCTGGGCATCGCTGACCGCCTCCAGGTGCGGACCATAGAAATAGAGGTAGTCCGCGTCGAAGACTTTGGAGAATTCGAAGACCGGCTCGGTCACGACGGCAGCGTAGTGCTGGTTCTTTTCTCCGTGTCGACCCGCTGGCTGAGATTTGGGAACAATCAGACCTCTGGCATAGTTGAGCCTAGTACGCTCAAGTACTAGGTTGAGCGACACAGACTCAAGGAAAATCCAAAACTTCCTAACTGGAGGACAACACATCATGGCTCGTGCAGTCGGCATTGACCTCGGAACCACCAACTCCGTCGTCGCCGTACTCGAAGGTGGAGAGCCCACCGTCATTCCTAACGCCGAGGGCTCGAGAACGACCCCATCGGTAGTCGCATTCGCTAAGGGCGGCGAGGTACTGGTCGGCGAGGTCGCCAAGCGACAGGCCGTCACGAACGTCGATCGCACTATCCGCTCCGTCAAGCGTCATATGGGTTCGGACTGGAAGCAGCGGATCGACGACAAGGATTACCGCCCCCAGCAGATCAGCGCATTCGTGTTGCAGAAGCTGAAGAGGGATGCGGAGGCCTACCTAGGTGAGCAGGTCACCCACGCCGTCGTCACCGTGCCCGCCTACTTCTCTGATGCCCAGCGTCAGGCCACCAAGGAGGCCGGTGAGATTGCTGGCCTGGTCGTGGACCGGATCATCAACGAGCCGACCGCCGCAGCGCTGGCGTACGGTCTGGACAAGACTGAGCAAGATCAAACGATCTTGGTCTTCGACCTCGGTGGCGGCACCTTCGACGTCTCGCTGCTGGAGATCGGCGACGGCGTTTTCGAAGTAAAGGCCACCAACGGCGACAACCGGCTCGGTGGCGATGACTGGGACGCTCGAATCGTCGACTGGCTGGTTAAGCAGTTCAAGAACAAGAACGGTACTGATCTTTCCCAGGACAAGATCGCGCGGCAGCGCCTCCAGGAGGCGGCCGAGAAGGCCAAGATCGAACTCTCCTCGGCAAGTGAGACCCAGATCAACCTGCCCTACATCACCCTTGGTCAGGCCGGTCCGCTGCACCTTGAGGAGAAGCTAACTCGCTCGGAGTTCCAGCGGATGACCTCTGATCTTCTTGATCGTTGCCGGGCGCCGTTCCACGCGGTGATCGAGGACGCCAAGATCAGCGTTGG
>JBKPEY010000158.1:0-3801 GCA_046744405.1 Actinomycetota bacterium | reverse complement strand
GTCCGGCGTGCGAATCGAGCAATATCCATGAATCCCCCGAGAAAGTCCCCCTGTGAAAGGCACCCGTGTGGGCCTTCCAGGCGGGAGCAACGTAACAACCGGGGAAATGATCACAAGGCGATTCCGCAGAAGTGTCGACGCCTCAGAAACAAGAGTTATCGTCCTGTGACCAGGCGCAGCGTGGACCAGCACCGGCGCACCAGTTTCGTAACAGCCGGCACGCGGAAGCCTCAATTCAGTGGCCGTCAGATCTCGCGCAGGTCACATCCGGACGTGAGCGCGCGTCACCCCGCGAGTGGGCAACGCGCCGGTCCGCACGAGCTCTTCCGCCACGTCGCGTAGCTTCGCGTTGGTTCGTTGCGAGGCACGGGTGAGGAGAGTGAACGCCTCATCCTCTTTGATCTTGTGCCGCTCCATCAGGATGCCTTTTGCCTGTTCGATCAAGGCGCGAGACATCATCGCTGTGCGCAGCTGTGCGAGATCATCCCTGGTGCGCGCTGCTGCCTCCGCGTTGCCGACCGCAATCGCGACCCAGGCAGCAACCTCCTCGGCCAACTCAATGTCTTGGTCGTCGATAACCCGAGGTTGTGCGGAGTAGGTGTTGAGCGCGCCGATGGTCGCGCCTTGGAACGGTAGCGGCACGGATAGCGAGCTGAGGACACCGTGCGAGGCGGCGTGCTGGGCGTAGTCAGGCCAGCGCTGTTCACTCCGCATGTCGTCGACGAGCAACATCTGGCCGGCCCTGCCGGCGTCCATACACGGTCCATACCCACGCTGGTACTGCAATTCGTCGGCGTCCAAAGCCATCTGGCCGTCGTAGCCAGCCGTGAATGGCTTGTCACCCCGGATCAAGGTGACTGATACGGCGTCGATGCTAGGCATTGCTCGGCGAGCGATTCCAGTGATCTCGGTCAGCACCTCGTCAAGCTCGCGATCGGCGAGAACGACTCTCGCCAACGATTCGTGTAGCTCGGCCACATTGTTCATTCCAGATTTTCCGTTCTCGAAATGAGCTGAGAACTGCTTCGCGGCAGCGTATCCGGATCGCCACATGTTAGGGCGTTCACCGACGATCGTAACTAGAAGAAATCTGCGCAGAACGGCGGCTGGGACCATCCGAACGCGGCCGCCATCGCCTGTGCGGCACCCTTGGTTCGCTCGGTGACGAGGCCGGCTCGAGCCAGTGCAGCGAGCGGGGTTCCGCCGAGGTAGATGGCGCTGAGATCGCGCACATTCATGATCAAATCCGGCCTGCGGCGACTTCGTGTCGCAGAGGCGCCATCGGCACCGGCCTCCAGCCGGACCGAACCATTGTTATGGGTCAGCAGTGGGTCCTGGACGCCGATGATCACGTCGATATCAGTCAGGTAATGACGCGCCTCCAGTGCCCGTGGCACATCCACCAGACGGGCGTAGGTTCCGTCACCGAGCTCAGCCTTTACTGACCGAAGGTCTTGGACGAGGTAGCGTAGCGGTTCATCCACCGGCGCACCATCAACGCTGAACTTACGCACTAGATCAAGATCAAGAACGAACCGCCATAGCGCCGCCCGCCCAGGGCCGGGGGCGGCATCAAGTTCGTCAACGATGACCTCCGAGGCCGATTCCGACTCCGCCCAGCTGCTCTTGACTCGAAAGGACACATAGCCGTCCGGCCGGCCCCTATGGTCGTAATGCAGAGCAAACCGATACGCCGAAGCACCGTGCCGCCAGGCTTGCGGATCATGCCACTTGACCTCCCACCAGTTGTCGTCGCGATTCAACGCGCCAGGACGATTCGGCAACAACCTCTGATGCAGCCGCTTGATGATCGGAATCGCCTCATCACGCTCGACCTCGCCGACCGAACCCGTACCAAGATCAACGCCGGGCAGGAAATCAGTCGTCTTGGTTCTGCCGGTCAGCCGGAGTCGCGGAGCTGCTTGACCATAGCCATAACGACCGTAAATGGCAGCCTCCGACGCCCACAGCAACGCGATCGGTTCCTTGCCACGCTCAAAAATGTCGTGCAGCTGGTGCTTCATCATTTCGGTCAGCAGTCCGCGGCGGCGGTAGGACGGTGCCACGGTGACAACCGTTACCGCGGCAACCGGAACCGATCCGCCGGGAACCGTAAGGGTTCGGCTGTACGCGCCGCAGGTGGAGATCCACCGTCCATCGACCTGGAAGCCGAAGCTGCGCTCATACTCGAACACCTTGCGATGCGGCTCCCACTTCTCCGAGACATAGTCGTCATGAAAGCCGCGCACAATCGCGGCAAAGAATTCATCAGCTCGCTCCGGCGTCGCATAGACCAAATCGCGCTGGGCAAGGTGCGGTGGCGTGGTCATGCTTTCGAACCGTGAACCAGGCATCAGGCTGGTGAGCTTGCGGTCAGCAGCGACTCGCCGTGCAGCCGAGCATCAACGGGCGTCCCGAGCTCGACGGTACGGGTCACGGTGCAAAGTCGATCATGAGATTTGCGAATCGCCTTATCCAGCACCTCAGTCGCTGCCCGCCCTTCCTCACTGTCGGGGAATTGCACATCAAAGTCGACCTGGATGTCGGTGACATGGTTGCCGTGGACGCTCTTCGTGCGATGGCCGGAGCAGCTGACGTTGAAGCGAGTGGGTTCGGACCGCTTGACCGTGATGGCATCGACATCCATCGAGGTGCAGCCGGCGATGGCGACCAGCAGCAGTTCAACCGGGGTGAACTCGCCAGCCCATTTCCTACCAAACGACAGCGTGCCGCCGCGGGAGTTCGTGGCCTCGAAGTGGTGCTGACTTAGACGGGTGAGATTGACCGTGGGCATGCGCCAACTCTTCCAGACCTAGCAGCAAGCGGAGGAGGTGCCGTCGTCTACGACGACGCTTCTCGACGGGTATATGTGGCGGGCTCTGGAGATTCCGGCTGGCGTACCAGATCCCGCAGCCGATGCCAGGCGGCGCCCAGATCAGGCCGCCAGCGCACGGCATTCTGCAGATCCATCCGCAGTCGTGGAGTGATCGGGTGGGGACGTACAACCTGGAATCCAACCGCCTCTAGCCAACCAACCGGCAGCATGCAGGAGGGGCCGTCATGGTAGGTGCCGACCGCCTCCAAAGCCCGAATGTCACGTTGCGCCACAAGGCTGGCCGCCGATTGGACCAGGTGCTTGCCGACACCCTTGCGACGCAGCTCAGCGTTCACATGGGCCGACATCACCACCGCTGCGTCAGCCCCGACCGGAGTTGTCGCGAAAGCGCCAAGCCGTGGCACATACATAGCCGGAGCGAGCGTCAGGTGACCAATCGGCTCCTCGTCGGCAAACGCGATCACTCCGCAGTAGCCCCAATGCCTGGTCACGGCCTCAGCCCACTCGGCCTTGACCTCTCGACGATCTAGGTGATCGGCGGGCGCCGCCAGGTCAATCAGGCTGGCCTCCCAAAAGGTGCACCGCGCGCAGGATCCAGGTAACAGCGGCAGGTCGGCGGCAGTCATCGGACGCAGACGACGGGATCCCATGGCGGCTACTTCCTGGTGCGCGGCCGGGCTAATCCAAATGCAAAGCCAACGGCGAGACCGAACAGCATGCCCGCGACCAGCCACAACGACCAGCGCACCTGATTTTTGCCATTGGCTTTAGCCATGGATTTATCGTAGGCGGCTTGGGTAGTTGGCTCGAAATTGCTCAATAAGGGAGGCTAGTTCTGTGAGTGAGACTTCCCCAGCTGAGCACGACGAACCGGTGCTCGAGCGGCTGCACCGCCAAGACACTCGCCTTGACCACTACATCGACCGGTACGCTGCCCGCGCGCACGGCATGACCGCATCAGCGAT
>JBKPEY010000200.1:0-4548 GCA_046744405.1 Actinomycetota bacterium | reverse complement strand
GCCGGCGTTTCCGAGAATCGACCAGCATCGCTCCGCAACCGCGACACTCTTCGCGGCCTCGGCGTCGGGCACATCGATGCGAATCGGCTCCAGGCCAGCGCCGCTCAGCAGGTGCACGAGGCGCTCGGCCATCTTGATCATTGTCGGCGGATGCAGCAACGCCACTCGTTGGGCGCCTGGGACCAGCAGGTCTGCTACCTCGGTCAGCAAGTCGTAACCGACGAGAACCTGATAAGGCCGTTCTGCTCGGACAGCGATCCGAGTCGGGTCAGTGCTGAGGGGCATGTGAATTCATGATCATCTGGACGATTTCAGCGGGTGTGGTGTGATCGGTGTCGATCACCTCGGTTGCCACCTCATGGTAGAGAGCGGCTCGTTCGTCGAGCAGCTTTCGCAGCCGACCGCGGACATTGCCCAGCAGCAGCGGGCGCGCGGTGTCGAGACCGACCCGTTTCACCGACTGGGCCAGACCGACCTTCAGCCAGATCACCCGATGACCACGAAGAGCGCTACGGGTGGCGCCGGATAGTACTGCTCCGCCGCCGAGCGACAGCACGCCGGGCAGCGGCAACAGTTCGGCGGTGAGCTGTTCCTCGAGTGCTCGGAAAGTTGCCTCTCCATCGTCGGTGAAGATATCCGTGATCGATCTTCCGGTGCGCTCGACGATCACTGCGTCGACGTCCCGGAACGTTACGCTCAGCCGTTCGGCGAGCAGTGCTCCAACGGTGCTCTTTCCCGAACCGGGGGCACCGACGAGGACAACCGTGCTCATGACTGAGTTGATTGCTCCGGGGGCCGCACCTGAAGTCCCCGATCAGCAAGCTGCTTGAGATAGCTTTCGTAGTTGCGCCTGGTTTCAGCGACGAAATCGCCGCCGAACTTCTCCAGCGCTGCGTTGGCCAAAACCATCGCCACCATCGCCTCAGCAACCACTCCGGCTGCCGGCACCGCGCAGACATCGGACCGTTGGTGATGGGCAACTGCTGGCTCGCCTGTTGCGATGTCCAAAGTACGGAGCGGGCGCGGCACCGTTGATATTGGTTTCATCGCAGCGCGTACTCGCAGCACCTCCCCGGTGCTCATGCCGCCTTCGGTGCCGCCAGAGCGATGCGATGCCCGGCCGATGCCGTGCTCACCAGGCACGATCTCGTCGTGCGCGGTACTACCACGACTGCGTGCCAACTCGAATCCGTCACCAATCTCGACACCCTTGATGGCCTGAATTCCCATCAGTGCTCCCGCCAGCTGTGCGTCCAAGCGGCGATCCCAATGGGCGTACGAACCCAGACCGGCTGGCAGGCCCCAGACGGCGACTTCAACTACCCCGCCGAGGGTGTCTCCGTCTTTCTGCGCACGCTCTACTTCAGCGACCATCTCAGCGCTGGCTGCCCTGTCGAAGCAGCGAACCGGATCCTCATCGATGCTGGCAAGGTCCATCGCATTAGGAACCACTCCAGCAGGCGCCCGAGCCGTACCCAGCTCAACAACATGACTGAGCAGGCTGACGCCTAGCGCCTGCTGCAAGAAGGCGTACGCGACCCGTCCCAGCGCCACCCTCGCTGCCGTCTCCCGAGCACTTGCTCTCTCTAGGACCGGCCGCGATTCGTCAAAGTCGTACTTCTGCATGCCCACCAGATCCGCGTGTCCTGGACGGGGTCGGGTGAGCGCGGCGTTGCGCGCCTGGCCTTCGAGCTCCTCAGCTGATACCGGGTCGGCCGCCATCACGGTCTGCCACTTTGGCCACTCGGTGTTCCCAATCTGGATCGCGATAGGACCGCCTTGGGTTTCGCCGTGCCGAACACCGCCCAAGATGGTCACCATGTCAGCCTCGAACTTCATTCGGGCACCGCGGCCAAAGCCGAGCCGACGCCGCGCCAAAGCGTTCGCGATGTCGCCGCTGGTAATCGCGACGTGAGCCGGCAAGCCTTCCAGGATTGCCACCAGCGCGGGACCGTGCGACTCCCCGGCTGTGAGCCATCTGAGCATGATCAGCAGTCTTCCATGTAGCCCGAGTAGTCAGCGTCTCTGGTTGCTGGAACAGCCATTCACGCTGACAATTCGGCGGGGAGGGCGGCGTACAAGACGTCAGCGGGGACCGAATGCCCGGTCATCAATTCGATCTGCAGCAGTGCTTGGCCGACGAGCAGGTCCCGGCCGTTGATCACCGTGCAACCGGCTCCTTCGGCCGTTGTCGCCAGGACAGTCGGCCATGGATCGTAAATGACGTCTACGATCACCGGAACAGCGTCGACGACTGACGGCGCAATCGTGTCGGCGGCTCCTGATACCACCGTCGAAACTGCAAGATCGGCATCAGGAAGACGCGCCCACCAGGGTCTGATGTCCAGCTCTACGCCCAGCTGGACAGCCAGCGGCCGGAGCGGCTCGGCGCGAGCCGGCGTACGCACCACGATGGTCACCTGCTGTGCGCCGAGCTGACTGGCGGCGATCAAAGCCGCGCTCGCAGTGGCGCCTGCACCCAGAATCGTGACTCGCTGTGGCGGCGACGTGGTCACTTCGCCAACGGCCCACGTGAGGCCGCCAACGTCGGTGTTGTGGACCGTGCGGCTGCCGCCTTCCAAGATCAGCGTGTTACCCGCACCAGCCAGGCTGGCCAACTGATCCACGTCACCAAGTTCGAGTACGGCCACCTTCAATGGCATGGTCAAGCTGAGCCCACGCCATGAGGAATCGAGCCCGCGGACGAAAGCTGCCAGGCCCCGTTCGTCAACCTCAACTCGGTCGTAGGTCCAAGCGAGGCCCAGATGGGCATAGGCGGCGCGGTGCAGCGCCGGCGAGAGCGAATGCTGGATCGGCGAGCCGAGAACCGCGCAGCGACGGGCACTGCCCAGCGAGCCTTGTTCAGGTGTCACAGCGACCAGGATGTGACTGGCACCAGGCTTGGAACTCCTGCCGGATCTTCTCGAAGTCCGCCTGGTTGTCTGCGAATTTCGTCTCTCCGGTATCGAAGTTCACGGTGACGAAATAGAGCCACTTGCCCTTTTCCGGGTTCGCTGCCGCCTCCAAGGCGGCCTTGCCAGGAGCCGAGATTGGGCCCGGGGGCAGGCCCTTGTAGCGGTAGGTGTTGTACTTCGACTTGCTTTTACGATCCTGCTTCGAGGTCGTGTTCGTTTTGAGGTTTTCGGCGTAGATGACCGTCGAGTCCAAGCTGAGCTTCAGGCCCTTGTCGAGCCGGTTGTAGAGCACTCGGGCCACCTTTGCCCGATACTCCTCCCGATTCACTTCGCGTTCGATGATGCTTGCCACGGTAAGCACCTCGTACGGTGACCGCTTGAGCCTCTTCGCATCAGCGTCAAACTCGATCTCACGTGTCACCGACTTGTATTGGCCGACCATCTGCTTCAGCGTCGAGGTCGCCGTCGAGTCGGCGGTCAGCTCATAGGTGTCGGGAAAGAGAAAACCCTCAGGTCGGTTATCGGCGTACTTCGGCAGCTTGAGAGGTTTCGGCTTGGCCAAGACCTTCTCGTATGCCGATTTCTTGATCTTGGTGCGCTTCGCTAGCGCATCCACCTGGGCACTAAGTCGCAGACCTTCCGGGATCGTGAACTGTAGGCGGATCTTCGAGGTACCCGGATTTATCAACAAGCGGAGTGCGTCAATGGCCTGCATCTGAGTTCTCATCAGATATCTGCCGGCCTGAACGCTGGTTGCTCGTTCCTCGCCACGTACCGCCCTATCCCAGGCCTTCTTCGACTTGACGACATCCTTTTCGACCAGGATCCCGCCAATCACATCCAACGAGGCGCCTTCTGGTACGTCCACCAGGATCTTGGCGTTGCCGGGGCCGGGATAGTCAGGAATCTCTCCGAAGCTGGACAAGAAAGTGCTGGCCTTGTCCCAGACGAAGTAGCCGCCGAACATCAATACTGCGGCGGCCACCAAGACGGCTAGGCAGCCCTTGCCGGTCCGGATCATTTCTTTGGTCTGGCTCGGCTGGACCTCTGGGTCGAGCATTGATGACACGCCGGGTGATCTCCCTCAGGTCTGCAGAGGCCTTTCCTGCCGCGAGCCGCCAGACAGGTCCGGCTCGTCGGTAACCGAGCCGCCTGGAGCTGATACTAACTCCCCCGGCGGCGTTGACGGACTCCCTAGCCAAACGACACATGGCAGCCACTTCACTGCCCTTCTGCTAACGGATTGCTAACCGGCGTCTGAAAAAGCGCTGCGACCTGTTCCGCGGCGTCCTCGTGCAAACCGGCGGTGACGTGCTGTATGTGTCGAGCGTGATGGCGATATTGGCGTGGCCTAGCCGCTCCATAACCACCTTCGGATGAATGCCAGCCTGCAGCGCCAGGGTTGCCCAACCATGTCTGAGATCGTGCAGCCGGATCCGCGGTAGTCCGATCTTGCACACCCATTCAGTGAAGCCACGTGAGAACCGTTCGAGGTGCAACATGGTCCCGTCTGGATGGCAGAACACAAGATCGTTGTCGGTCCAGCCTGCGCCCATCAGCAGCCGCTCAGCGACCTGCCGCGCTCGGTGCTCGCGAAGCGCAGCAACAGTGCCCTTGTCGAGGGTGACGGTGC
>JBKPEY010000568.1:0-2777 GCA_046744405.1 Actinomycetota bacterium | reverse complement strand
CGGGTCGCCGTAACGCCGGCCTAGCTGCGAAATCTGTCGCGCCCGCTCGATGATGTCGTCGAACGGCATATCGGCGGCGCCGGCCTCCAGCTCGAAGAACTTCGCGTACGCGTGTTCGACGCCCTCCGGAAGCTCAAGAAGCAAGCGGTGGAACCGACTCATCCATCCCGAGCCCTCAGCTAGGTCGCCGCGAAGGAACAGCGTCCCGGCAAGCTCCATAGCCGACATCGCGGCACGTTCCCGTCGGTCCTCACTTAGATAGCGGTGGTAGGACTCTTCGTACGCGGCAAGCGCCTCCTGGATAAGGCCCAGCCACCAATCAGCTTCGGCTAATGCGTACAGGTCGTCCGAACGCAAAGCGTCCTCGGCCTTGGCCGCCAGAAAATCGCGGCGGGCCGCTGTCCAGTCGCGGCGCGCGAGCGCATCCCGGGCCGCCCGTACAAAGCCGACGTCGTTGTCAACTGCGTCGTCAATCGTGTCGTCGTCCATGACGCATCAATCATCGCTCCCGGACGTTTGCGCTGGAAGGTTCACCTTAGTCAAGCCGACTTTGGCAATTGACAACATGCTGGCTATATGACAGTATGTTGTCTATGAGTCAACGAACCGCTCACCTTGCCATTTGCGACACGCTTGCCGATTGGGAGATCGGCTACCTTCTCGTCGAGCTGCGAACCGGCCGCTTCACTGGCACGCCCTGGACGATCGTGACAGTCGCCGAATCGGAGGAGCCCATCACAACCATGGGCGGCCTACGCATACTGGCGGACATGCGGCTCGGCAATCTTGAGCCTGCCTCGAGCAACCTTTTGATACTGCCCGGTGCGGACATCTGGGACGCGGGTGGCGGGCCGCCGTTCGCGAATATCGCCTCGCGCTTCTTGGCTGCCGGCGTTCCGGTAGCCGCGATCTGCGGCGCCACTGCCGGGCTGGCCCGCGCTGGACTGCTGGACAAGCGGCACCACACCAGCGCGGCTGCCGAGTACTTGATGGCGACGGGGTATGCCGGCGCCGACTACTACGTGAGTGAGCGCGCAGTCGTGGACGGCGATCTGATTACCGCCGGTCCGCAGTCGCCGGTCCAGTTCGCGCGGGCAACCCTCGGGCGTCTCGGCCTCGCATCTGAACAGACATTGGAGGCGTACGAAGCCGTCTTCTATCGGGCAGATCCGGCCGGGTTCCCGATTCTCATGCAGGCTCAACCCGCCGCATGAACACTGCTCTGGACGGTCGGCGAGGCGTCGTTCCACCTCGTACGGACTGGCCTGAGCCGGTGCCCCACACCGAAGCGGGCGTCGTGTTGACCGAGGTCATTCTCACCACCTTCCGTCTCAACGCTCGGCTCATGGAGGCCGCGCAAGCGCTTGGGGCCAACGGTGGACTTACGGCCTCCTGGTGGCAGGTGCTCGGCGGCGTCCTGGATCAGCCCCGCAGCGTGGCTGGGATAGCCCGCCGCATGGGCATGACCCGGCAAGGCGTGCAGCGTGTCGCCGATCTGCTCGTGGCACGTGGCTTGGCGGAGTATCGCCCCAATCCTGATCATCGACGCGCAAAGTTGCTCGCCTGTACCGAGGCCGGCTATTGGGCAGTCCGCAGAATTGCTCTCGCGGCACACCCCTGGGGCAACCGGATCGGAGCCGAAGTCGGCGCCGAGCCATTGCGACGTGCCCTCGAAACCATGCGCCACTTGGTTGGGGTCCTGGAAGCCGCTCAAGACACGCAGGACGACTAGGCGGCAGGCAATGTGTCAGCTTCAGGTGCGAGCATGGATCAATGAGCGACGCCACTGAACCGACGACGCCGACTCTTCGTCAGGTCGTACTTGACTGTGAGGACGCCAGAGCGCTTGCCGAGTTCTATCGACAGTTGCTGGGCTTTCACTACCGCCCAGGCGACGAGCCTCCACAAGACGGGACGCCGGATACCAATGGCCAGGACTGGCTGGTGCTCCGCGATGCCAATGGGTCGCTGCAGCTGGCGTTCCAACAGGTGCCACAGTTACCGGAGCCGACCTGGCCCGAGGGTCCGCGACCGCAGATGTTGCATCTGGACACCACCGTGCCCACTCTTAGTGAGCTCTACGTCCAACATCAACGGGCGCTGGATCTGGGAGCACGTTTGCTCTTCGATCGATCCGACGATCAAGAGGAGCCGCTCATCGTCTATGCCGACCCCGCGGGACATCCGTTCTGCATCTTCGTGGCTGCCGGCTGACCGCCGGCACGGCGTGTGTTCTCATAGCCTGGGCGGGGCTGCGTAGCGTGGATGCAGCCCACCATCAGGTAGGAGAAGCAAATGGCTGGCTTCCTGAGTTTTCTGAAGAACTTTGGCCTTCTCATTGCCCGGCTGGGACTTGGCGGGATCTTGTTACTGCATGGCTGGATGCGCTGGAACGCTGGCGTTCAAGCGCAGATCGACTACCTGACACAGTTCCGAACTCCGTACGCCCAAGTTGCAGCCTGGGGCTCGATCGTCTTTGAACTCGTCGGCGGGGTGCTACTGATCGTCGGCGCACTCACTCGCCTAGTCGGTCTGGGCGTGCTTATCGAGCAGATATTGATCATCTGTTACACCAATTGGTACAAGTGGCCGCCGACGCTGCTGAACGCCGACGGCACGTACAAGGGCGGTTATGAGTACAACGTTGCCCTCGGTTTACTCGGCTTGCTGCTGTTTGTGTTAGGCGGTGGCGCGGTTTCGGTTGACCGCTTGTTCCGGCGTAAGAAGCCGGCCGATGAGGACGAGGCCGAGTTCGCTGATCACTCATCTGCCCGCGC
>JBKPEY010000540.1:0-2204 GCA_046744405.1 Actinomycetota bacterium | reverse complement strand
CAGAGGGCACCAAAGTCGATTACAGCCAGACTCCGCCCGACTCCGGAAAGCACTACCCCAGTCCCGCCCCATTCACCAAGCACTTCTATGCCGAAGCCGATCGCCCTCCGGTAGAGACCTTGGTGCACAACCTCGAGCACGGTTACACCGTTGTCTGGTATCGCGCCGATGCTCCCGGCAAGCAGATCAAGAACCTGCAGCGGATCGCTAAGACCTTCGGCAGCGACGATTACGATCCAGCGGACAAGTTCATTGCGGCGCCGTGGTCTGAGGCCGATGGTGCGGGCTTCCCGGCCGGCAAGAACATCGTGATTACCCGTTGGACCGCTGACCCGAATGATCCGAGCAACCCCGCAATGCAGAAAGGTGTCCGGCAGGCGTGCACCGAAGTGAGCGGGGCGGCGATCAAGGACTTCATGGCAAAGTACCCGACCGCAAACTCGCCCGAGCCAAGCGGCGCGTAACGCCGACGGTTGATCACCGGCTATGCGTAGGTCCCGCCGAGCTGAGCGGTGACCTCAGCAACGAGCTCCTTGATCCGTTCGGCCTCCGATGTCGGGCACACCAAAGTGATTTGCGGCGTCTGCACGATCACGGTGTCGTTGAGGCCGACGACCGCGACAACCCGGCCGTCTTCGGCGTTGTTGATCACCAAGTTGTCTCGCGCATCAACCAGGACCGAAACGCCATGGATGGCATTGCCATATTCGTCTCGCGGCAACTGATCACTTAGAGCGGCGAAGCCGCCGACATCGTGCCAGGTGATGGGCAATCGGACTGCGACAACCCGAGCGCTTCCCTCGCCTCGCGATACCGGTTCCATGACCGCATAGTCGACGCTGATCTTGAGCAACTCCGGATAGATCTCCGAGAGCCGGTACGGCGCAGCAGCTAACTCGACGACCGCATCGTGGGTCTTGGGCTGCAGCAGCTGAAGCTGATCAAGGAAAGTCTGAGCTCGCCAGACAAACATGCCGGAGTTCCACCAGTACTCACCGGAGGCCAGATACTCCTCAGCGGTCGGCCGATCGGGCTTCTCTTTGAACTCGACGACTGAGAAAACATCTGCGTGACCAGGGATTGTTTCGCCGCGATGTAGGTAGCCATAACCGGTGTGTGGGGCTGTTGGCACTACCCCGAATGTCACTAGAAAGTCCTCGGCGGCCTCGGCCACCTCGAACCCTTCCAGCACCGCACTTTGGAACGCAGTAACCGGATGCATGATGTGGTCGGCGGTCACTACCGCCATGACAGCGTCAGGGTCGCGCGCCGCCAGAACCGCCGCGGGCCACGCCACGGCGTTCAGTGAATCGCGGCCTTCGGGCTCGCCGAGGATATTGGCGGGCTTCAACTCGGGGAGTTCGGCAGCAACCGTACCGGCGTAGTCGGCTCCGGTGCAGACCAGCACTTGATCAGGGGAAACGATGCCGTCCAGCCGCTCGTACGCGATCCGCAGCAAACTCTTGCCACCGACCATCCGTAAGAGCTGCTTGGGCATGTCTTGTCTCGACAACGGCCAGAGCCGCTTCCCCGATCCGCCAGCCATGATCAGCACATAACGCATGCGGAAAGGGTAGCGGCGTAACGCCGTCCGCTGGAGCTTGGTTTACTTTTAGGCTTGCCGCCATGACTCCACTGCTTGCCGAGCGACTGCGGCAACGTGCCGGCAGCAACGGTTCGGCGCCGCTGCTCACCTACTACGATCTCGATTCCGGCGAGCGCACGGAACTCTCGGCGATCAGTTTTCGCAACTGGGTGGACAAGACCTCCAACATGCTGGTTGACGACCTTGCTGTCGATCAAGGTGATGTGATCAGCATGCCGCTCGCCGTTGAGGCTCCTGGGCATTGGCTTACCGCCGTCTGGCAGCTCGCAAGCTGGCAGGTTGGACTCGTCGTGGACTTGACCAATCCACCAACGCCAGCAGCAGTTGTGACCGGTCGGCAATGGCGGGGCTCTGAAGGTCCGGAAGTTTACGCATGCGCGCTGCATCCTCTGGGTTTCGGCTTTGGCGAGCCGCTGCCGGATGGCGTACGCGATTATGCGATCGAGGTGCGCAGTCATGGCGACAGATACTCAGGTCTACCGCCCGAGGCAGGTCGGATGGCTTGGATTGACGCGGAGCGAACAGTGACCCAAGCAGATCTGATCAAGATCGACGGTCCGCCGGCGCGGCGTCTTGTGCGGGCAGGCGATCCGTGGGC
>JBKPEY010000243.1:0-5474 GCA_046744405.1 Actinomycetota bacterium | reverse complement strand
GAGCACGAGGTACAGCCTCCCACTAGTGCCTTCCAGCTGAGGCAGCGAGCCCAAAATCCTCCGATGCATCCAGCTCGCCCATCAGCTGCGAGCGTCGGCAGAATCGCGCGCCGCCGTGCTGAGCCAGGCTGGCGCGCCGCTGTCCTGGACGAGCGAGCGTCTGCGAGCGAGGAAGGCAGCGGCTAGCGAGCGCCAGCCTCACGAGCGGAGCGAGCAATGCATATGGAGGGAGTGGAGGCGCTCTCCCTTCGCGAGCGACGACGAAGTAGGCGGATTCCACGCGCGATTGCGCGAGCAGCTCAAATCTGGCACCTGGTGCGCCCGGTTATCGTTGCGCGTGTGAGCCAGCAACCATGGAGTGGTCCTCGATATGTACCATCCCAAGCCGCTCCGCAAGGTTCACCCGGCTACGCACCTTATGGCGCGGGCGCGCCCGTTGGATGGCAGCCCCGATCGGCGGGCGGCTATTACCAGAACTACCCCCCGTCACGGTTTGGGCATCAATCCTTTGGGGGTGGTGTGCCGCAGTACGGATCCAGACCGCCGATGCCTAGGCCGCGCAGGAGAAACCCGCTTCGGATGTTGCTTGGCGTGGTGATCATCGTCGGCCTGATCGCATTGGCAGGGCTGATGATCACTGGCCTGAACTCCGGATCGGAGAACGTGGCTTATCAGAACGACCAATATCAGGTTCCGGCGCCTGATAGAAACCCGCCGCCGATTCCTGTGCCGCAGACCTACGGCCAAGCGGAGCAGTGGATCACCGAGAGTTCGTTCTACCCGCAGCTTGTGCCGGCACCGGTGCGGTGCAATTCTCAGCCGATCAACGTCTCCACCGCCAGCGACGCACAGCTGAAGTCCCATTTCGAGGGTCTGATGGAGTGTCTGGTAAGAGTCTGGGAGCCTCCGGTTACTAATGCCGGCTTCCTCATCGTCAGGCCAACGGTGACCATCTACGGCGATGAGCTCACGACAAAGTGCGGGAAGACAGGCGTTAATGCCTTTTACTGCTCAGCTGATCAGCAGGTGTATTACAGCAATTTGCTGCCACAGGCGTTGCCCACCGTACGGAAGAACAAGTGGACTGCCGACATCGTCATGGCTCATGAATTTGGTCATGCGCTGCAAGGCCGTACCGGCATCTTGATCTCTGCACACGCCCTCGGCCAGGAGTCCGGTGACAAGAGCACCGAGCTGCAGTACATGCGGCGGTTGGAAACCCAAGCAGATTGTTTCTCAGGCATGTTCATGCGAGCTGTATCGCAGTCATTGGGGGTAGAGCAGCAAGACCTGGATGGGATCGAACAGATCTACGTCGCGATCGGCGATGACACGCTCTCTGGAAAGCCCAACATCAACGGGAATCATGGGTTGGCTCAGTCGCGCAAATATTGGGGAACGATGGGGTTGGCGACCAGCGAGGTAGGAAAGTGCAACACCTTCGTCGTTTCATCCCGGCTGGTCCGCTAGGGCACGGCTTGGACCAATAGCGCCGTCGCGATCGCCGCGATACCTTCACCGCGACCAGTCAGGCCCAGTCCATCGGTGGTGGTTGCCGAAAGGCTGACCGGAGCACCGATGGCTTCGCTCATGACCAGCTCTGCCTCAGCGCGGCGCGTGCCGAGCTTGGGCCGGTCACCAATCAGCTGCACCGCAATATTGGCAATATCGAAGCCGGCCGCTCGTACTCGGACAGCGGTTTCGATCAGGAATGCCGTGCCTGGAGCATTGGACCACTTCGGGTCGCTGGTGCCGAAGTTGCTACCCAAATCACCGATACCAGCTGCACTCAGCAAAGCATCACAGGCGGCATGTGCTACGACGTCACCGTCAGAGTGTCCGTACGGGCCGACGTCGTCGTCAAAGAGCAGACATGCAACATTCATCGGCCGGCCAGCTACCAACCGATGAACGTCGATGCCGATTCCGGTGCGACGAGGGGCAGCTGCCTGCGAAGTCAGGAAGCGAGGACCTCGTCGAGCAAGACCTCTGCCTTGACCTCCTCGACACGCTCCGCCAGAGCAAGCTCGGAGACCAGAATCTGCCGAGCCTTGGCAAGCATGCGCTTTTCGCCGGCGGACAACCCACGCTCACGCTCACGCCGCCACAGGTCGCGAACAACTTCGGCAACCTTCAGCACGTTGCCCGAGTGGAGCTTCTCCAGGTTGGCCTTGTACCGGCGCGACCAGTTGGTCGGCTCCTCGGTGTGGGGCGCACGGAGGACACTGAAGACTCTTTCCAATCCGTCGGCGTCGACAACGTCACGGACTCCGACGAGATCCAGGTTGCACGCAGGTACGCGGACGACGAGATCGGTCTGACCAACAATCCTCAACACCAGATAGAGCTTGTCTTCGCCCTTGATCTGCCGGGTTTCTATGTCCTCGATGACGGCGGCTCCATGATTGGGGTAGACCACCGTTTCGCCGACTGTAAAAGTCATATTGTTTTGTACCCCTTTCGCGCAGACCAGTTTAGCACGGCGGCGGGCCCGCACTGGCAGCGTTTGCGCTAGCCAGAGGCCTGTATTGCGGTCTGATTGGGCTTGACAAAGAGGGCTTGATGTGCCTGCAGTGTGCCCCGAGTCACAACATCCTCACGTCAGGTCGCCGGTGCCTGCACGAACGGCGATGACCTCGATAGGCTGCTGGCGCAGAGTGTCCTTCAGCCAGGCAGGAGTCGGCCATCGTGGTGTGGAAACCGAGTCGATCAAATCGTGCAGACCACAGTGGGCTCCGAGCCGGTAGCAGAGGACAAAGACTGCGCACTGGTGGGAGCTTGCTGCTCGTCCTTGGGCTGCTTTTCTTGGTGGGCGCATGCGGCCGTAACGTTCAGACCAATCAGCCGTATACCCCTGGTGCGGGGATCAACGTCGATGTCGGCAACCCGGCGCAGCCAAGCAAGGTCGTACACGTCCGCAACCTGATGATTATCAGTTGGGCGCCTGGGGAGGGTGTCATCTCCGGCTCGATCGTGACGGCTGACCGAGATTCCCTGACCGCTGTGACCGGGATCCCAATCAAGGCGGACGGTTCTGAGGGTGCGCCGTTCACAGGGACAATTCCGTCGACCGTATCGCTGGCAAACGGCGTACTGGTGGTACTCACCGCTCAGCCGCCGATCAGCGTCAAGAGCCCGGACATCGTGCCTGGTCTCGACGCGGTCCTGACGCTGCAGTTCGAGAATGCCGGCGAGGTGACCACACGAGCGCCAATTGTGGAGGGTAGCGATGCTGAATACGTCTCGCTCAAGCCGTCTGCAACACCGAGCGTCTGATCGGATCAGCGCGGGCTGCTTAGGCCTCGAATTTGTAGCCGAGTCCTCGGACCGTGATCAGGTAGCGCGGATTGGCGGGGTCCGACTCGATTTTCGTGCGGAGCCGCTTGACGTGGACATCGAGGGTTTTGGTGTCACCAACGTAATCAGAACCCCAGATCCGATCGATGAGCTGGCCTCGAGTCATCACTCGCCCAGCGTTGCGTAAGAGCATTTCCAGCAGCTCAAATTCCTTCAGCGCGAGCTTGATCCGCTCACCATCAACCGACACCTCGTGTCGCTCCACATCCATTCGAACGCCGGCAGCCTCGAGAACGTCCGGCAGAAGCTCTGCGTCCTGACCTCGACGGAGCACCGCACGCATTCGAGCGACCAACTCCCGGTGACTGAACGGCTTGGTGACATAGTCGTCGGCGCCGAGCTCTAGGCCCACGACCTTGTCGACCTCAGTGTCTCGTGCGGTAAGCATGATCACCGGGACTGAGCCGCGAAGGCGCAGCTGGCGGAATACCTCCGTACCGGGCAGACCAGGCATCATCAGGTCGAGCAACACGATGTCTGCTCCACGGCGATCGAACTCAGCGATTCCGCTGGCGCCGTTCGACGCCTCAATCACCTCAAAGCCCTCACTGGAGAGCATGTAGGACAACGCATCCCGGTAGGACTCCTCGTCCTCAACCACAAGCACCCTGGTCATTGTTTGATTTCCTGGGGTTTGATTTCCTGGGGCTTGATCTCTTGGGGCTCGTACGTCGGCTGGTCAGGCGGATGCTCGGCATCTGCAGACGCCGCTGGCCCCGGTACGGCTGGCGGGACCTCATGCAGATGTGCAGGAATTTTGATGGTGAAGGTTGATCCCTGGCCTACCTGGCTCCAAACCCCGACTTCGCCGCCGTGGATGGCAGCGATGTGCTTGACAATCGCGAGGCCCAGCCCGGTTCCACCGTTGGCCCGGCTGCGCGCGTAGTCCACGCGGTAGAAACGCTCGAAGATCCGGTCAACCTCGGTAGGCGGAATGCCGATGCCGTTGTCGGAGACTGTGATCTCGACGTAGTCATCGTCGCTTTTGGCTTGTACATGTGCAGCCACAACGACGCGCGCCCCAGGGTCGGAGTAGGCGATGGCGTTCTCGACAAGGTTTCCTACCGCTACTCCGAGCTGGCGAGCGCTGCCCATTACCCGCGTGCCGCTGATACCAGCGACGGTGAGCGTAATCCGATTTCGCTCCGCATCCATCCGGCGGCGGTCGACCGCCTCGGCTAGCACTTCATCGATGTCGACGACCTCTGGAGCCACAAGCGGATTGTCAGATTGGAGTCGGGAGAGTTCGATGATCTGGCTAACCAGATCAGTCAGACGGGCTGATTCGATACCCATCCGGCTAGCAAATTTGCGCACAGCCGCAGGATCGTCGGCTGCCTCCTCAACCGCCTCGGCCAGCAAGGCGATCGCACCAATCGGCGTCTTGAGTTCATGGCTGATGTTGGCGACGAAATCCCGCCGGGTCTCATCAATGCGCCGTGCGGCGGTTTGGTCGTCGGCCAGCACCAAGATCAGGGTCTCGTCCAGCGGAGCAATTCGGGCGGTGAGATAGGTGGAGGCGACCCGAACACCTCGGTTGATCTGAAGATCCACCGTTCGTGCATCGCCATCCCTGCGAACCGCGCGGACCAACGTCAGCAACTCAGGCAGGCTGATTCGGTTATTCCGGACCAAGCCCAAGGTTCTCGCCATCGCGGTCGTCTCGAGTACCTCATCATGTGGACCGACGACAACACCGGCAGAAGACAGCACGGCCAGCACCTCGGCCACGCCAGCGGGGACCACCGGCTCGGAGACCTCGAAGGTCGGGCTCGGTTCGGCTTGCCGTGTTCGCTGTCTGAGCCACGCGAGCAGTACACCGATCCCAATGCCGACGACAAGCGCCGCAATGGCGACCCCGATCGGGTTCACGAGACGATAGTAGGGGCCAAACAAGCGCCGGTTGTTCCGCTGATTCCCGCTTGGGCGCAAGATCCATCAAGCGTTTGGCACTTGTTCACTGTCCGTTAACCACCTGCCCGATTGCGTGTAGCGGCCGGGCATAGTGTTGCTGAAGCTGAAGCCCGAGACAGATGGGACATTCTCATGCGCGACTCCTACCGGGAGCAGCTGGACGACGTCCTCACCGATCTGGTTCACATGGCCCAGGTCGTCTC
>JBKPEY010000058.1:0-5311 GCA_046744405.1 Actinomycetota bacterium | reverse complement strand
ATGAGGAAGCCGTTGAATGCACGGTCCACCCAGTTCGTGAAAATCCAGACCAGCACGAGAGCGACTCTTGGCGCGACCCCGGCAAGCAGTGCGAGCAGACACCCCATCCGCCGACCTTTCTCTCCGGCCCACGGGGTGAGCCTGTAGACAGAACTTTACGCGAGACCCGGTCCGTGCGTGCGCGTGCGCGCCGCGTGCGTATTGGGCGTTGTTGACAGAAAGTTCCCGAAGTTGATCTTGGAGCGTAGACCTCAATAGGCATACGCCCCCACGAGGCCATCAGGCGTTCAGGGGTGAGTGGCATCGATCTCGATCACCATGTGAGCTCAACCTCCAGCTCCCGCCCGTCCTCGCCGATTTCGATCTCGAGCTTGAAGTTCACTTCGTCGGGCACATGCACCGTGAAGCGCAGACCGCCGCGTTCGAACTCGACCTCGTTGTGCCGAGCGAGCGCGTCCGCGAGGGCGTGCAGCCGGGCCGCCGCCTGCTCACGACTCAGCCGCTCCTTCTCGGTGGTATCCATAAAGTCCATGCTGACCTCCTTGGTGTTGATCTTCTCTCCGAATACGGAGCGTTGCTCGCGGTCTGGCCCGGTACTTCGAGCGGACAGCGTCAGCACGGCTCAGGCATCATCCGAGCGGTGGTTGCTACGACGCGGCCGCGCGTGCTGTCATGGTCGATTACAACATCGCGAAGGGACTCCCCGACCGGAGACTACTTCCCCCAACCTGTAACGAATACAACCTAATTCGCTTGGAACTCTAAGCCGTTGGTCATTGGGCATTCGATATATGACGCGGAGTGGGAGAGAACAAGATGATCAGGAGAGCATTCTGGACAGCTTTGATCTGTGTGTCGATCGTGGCTGGAGTGGCGTTCTCGATCCTGTTTGATGTGCTGCTGCCTTGAAGCTCTCGTTACGGGTAATCTCAGCCCAAGATGATTAGAGAAGGCTCCGAGGGTCGTGCGGAGCCTCCTCTTACTCAGACCGCCGCGTTCGAACCCGAAGCCGCCCGATGTGCACCTCTAGTCGTTAGGTTCTCTTTCTAGCCATCCGCTGATGCTTGCGTGGATGCCTGCGCTTCAGACCGACTCTTCGTCACGGCGCACCCACCCTATGAGCAGTTGCTCGGACATGATCTCCCTAAACCGCGTCTTCTCGGTAAGCTCTTTTGGGTTCACGGCATGCGTGACGCCGAGCAGCACTCCACCCAATGCGCGAGCCTGATCCAAAATCGCCCCGTCTGCTGGCGCCTCATACGTCTCTGGAAATGGGAACCGAATAGTCACGGCGATTGACCTCGACGTGAACCGGGCGATAGCGCCCTCAATTGGGTTGGGTCAATTTTCAGCTGCGAACAAGCCAGTACGAGCCCGCCTGCGGCTGCACTGGCGGGGAGCGCGACAGCAGTCGCGGCGCCGGCTGCGCCGGCGACAATGGCCGTGACAGCAGCGGGACCTGCAATACCATAGACGTTGTAGGTGAGCGAATCCGCGCTGAACGCTCGGGGCAGCGACGATTCGGCTGCCAGGCAGGTGGCTCATCAGGCCCCCGGTGAAGCTGGGGCCACAGCATCCGCCGAGCAGCAGCACGCCGACATCACTGCAGCGGCAACGAGGGCGGCATAGCGCCACTTGACACGCGCTGTACCTAACCCCGGCAGCCTACTAGTTGCCTCTCGACACATTTCAGCGCGGCTCTACGCGGAACATATGCCACTGCCACGCATCAAGCTCAACGTACAACCCGTTTACAAGATCATCACCTGAGCGCACGAACGCGATGTTCTGCGTCGGGTCGGTGAGGTGGCACTGACGGCCCCGGAAGTCGGCCCATTGTGTTCGCACCTCACCGGCTCGCGTGCCATCGCTGAGGTTAACCACGATCAACCACCGTGTGTCGCCTTGCCAGCACCAGGCGAGGAGATCTTGATACCTGTCATCTCCAGGCCAACCGGATCGCTCGCAGAGCTGCCAGCGACCGTTTCGGAAGGTCAGATCGGCCACAGCCATCAAGAACGAACGGTAAAAGGTGATCAAATCGGGATCGGTCGGCTCGGATGGGTATCGACCAAGAAACACCGGAAGGTGCACCGCCGCTCCCTCGATCTGGCCGTTGTGAACCAGCCGAGCGCCGGCCTGGGTCAGCGCCGCAACCGACGCAACTCGCGAGCGAGCCGAACCGAATGCCGACACAGCCCGCGGCTCGTCATGGTTCTCCACGAACCGTAGGAGGCCGTGCTGATACTGATCATCGGCCAGCAGATGAAGACGCACCTGCTCGGCAGGACCGTGCAAAATCCGGTCGTACAGTCGCTTGTCGTAGCAGTAGTTGAAGCCCTGCTGCTGCAACGCCCACTCCAGATCCCAATAAGCCTCGGCGAGGAACAAGAATCCCGGATACGCCTCGCGGACGACGGGGATCACTGTCGGCCAATAGTCCGACTCTGGCGCGGAACCGACGCGATCACTCCAGGTTCGTGCGAAGACGTCATTCATGACCAGCATCGCCATATCGCAACGGACACCGTCGCACTGCTCGGCAATCTCGCTGAGCGTCTCGATCACAACAGCACGCAAGGCCGGAGCGAAGGCGTTCAGCTGAACCACATCCGGCCATGCCGGGAAGTAAGGATCTCGGCCATTTGCCAAGACATGACCGTCAATTTCAATAAAGGACTTTGGGTCCGTTTGCAGGTCGTCGGCCGTGCCGGCCACGAACAGCTCTGGCTTGCTCGAGGTCCATAGATGATCAGGAGCCACGTGGTTGGGGACGAAGTCCAAGATCAGGCCCATACCACGCGCCGCGAGCGCCTGCCTGGCGCTGGCAAGCGCGCTTCGGCCACCAAAATGATCATCGACAACATAGCCGCGTACGCAGTAGGGAGAGCCCACAACATCGTGAGGTTGCCAATCGGGAAGAGCCGCGTCGAAGCTGGCCCGCAGGTCGTCGTTGGTCAGCGCGATCCCGATGCCGGCCGGGCTGCGCTGCCAAACTCCCATCAGCCATACGCCGTCGAATCCAAGATCGGCAATCTCATCCCAGTAGCGGTCGGGCACCGTCCCAAGATCAATAGCCCTGCCTTCGGTCCTGCTGATTGCTTCCAACCAGGGCCAGGTGTTGATCTCGTAGAGATAGGGTTGTGGGTTCTGAGAAAGTTTCGATGGCATGAACTGTGGCTGCCAAATCCCTGACTGCTAGCCAGCTGGACCAGCGGCGATTGGGGACTCTTCGGGAGTCCCCGCCGCCTCGTCGTCGTAAAAGATCATCCGGCGCGTCCGGCGCGGCGGGTCCAGCAACAGATCTGCGACTAGGGCCGTCCAACCGGTCTGATGCATTGCCCCCAGGCCGGCGCCGTTGTCGCCGTGAAAGTACTCATAGAACAAGAGATTGTCTTTCCACGCCGGGTCGGTCTGCATGAGCTCGACACCCCCGTAGACCGGCCGCCGACCATCCGGGCCTGGGAGCCAGATGCTGATCAGCCGATCGGCAAGATCACCGGCGATGTCGCGCAACGCCAGCCGCTGGCCCGATCCGGTCGGATACTCAATCGTGAACTCCGGCCCAAAGAACTGGTCGTACTGCAGCAGCGCTCGAACGACTAGATAATTGATCGGAAACCAGACCGGTCCACGCCAGTTGGAGTTGCCGCCATACATTGCGGTGCGAGACTCTGCGGGCTCATATTCGATGGTTGCACCAGGCATGCCGGGCACCTGATAAGGCGTTGAGTGACCCTTTGACAGGGCACGCAACCCGTGCGGCGACAAGAACGCATTCTCATCAAACAAGGTCGCGGAGATTCGCACGAGCTGGTCTGGAGAAACAATGGAGAACAGCGCCCGGCGCCTATCTCCGGCGCCCCGGAACCGCCAATCCAAAACCTTCCGATTCTCCGCTTCCAATCGGCGGTGGAACCGCTTACGCAGGCGTTGCACACGTTCGGTGTTCCGAGCTGGCACGCTCATGGCAGGCAAGGTCGGAATCACCCCGACAAGGGTCTGCACCTTCACCGGATTCCTAGTCCCGGAAGCATCGGTGAGCAGGTCATAGAAGAACCCATCGTTGGGGTCATAGCAGCCGGAGGCGTCCAGAGCATCCATCACCAAGACCAGCTGCTCCAAGAACTTCACAACCATGTCGTCATAGACCGAATCCCGCTCGGCAAGCAAGACCGCCAGGGCGAGCATCGCGCCGGAGTAGTAGCCCATCCACGCCGTGCCGTCTGCCTGATCAAGTTTCACGCCCGGGGGCAGGTGGGATCGATCGATGGGACTGATGTTGTCGAGTCCCAGGAAACCCCCGCCAAAAAGGTTGTTGCCCTCGGGATCTTCGCGGTTGAGCCACCAGGTGAAATTGAGCAGAAGTTTCTGAAAGACGCGCTCGAGAAAGTCGAGATCGGTAGCGCCGTCAATGACGAACACCCGAAGTGCCGCTAGGGCATGCACCGGCGGATTGACATCGTCGAAGCTCCACTCGTACGCCGGAAGCGCGCCGTTCGGATGCAGAAACCATTCCCGCAACAAGATCAGTAACTGATATTTCGCGAACGCCGGATCCAGATGCGCCCACGTAATGGCGTGAAACGCGAGATCCCAGGCGGCAAACCACGGATACTCCCAAGGATCCGGCATGGCCAACAGGTCGAAGGAATCAAGATGCCGCCAACCCGAATTGCGGCCAAATCGATGTCCCGGCGGCGGCGGTGGCTGACCCGGGTCCCCATCCAGCCAGCGCGCCACCCGATAGGGATACATCTGCTTGCTCCAGATCAGACCCGCGCACGATTGCCGGAGCACCCGCATCTCTTCCTCGCCGATGCCATCGGGTGCCAGGGCAGCGTAGAACTCGTCCGCTTCCCGTTCCCGATCTGCCATGACGGTGTCGAAGTAGCTCACATGCCACCCGTCGTTCACGGGCGATATCTGTTGATCAGGTCGATGGAGTCTGAGGCGAACCTCCGCAGTACCCCCGGCGGGAACCGTGATCTTGTACCACCAACACGCCTTGGTGCCATGCTCGTCCGGGTTCACCGTGTTGGCCCCAGTGATCACATGGTCATTGATGCCATCTTTCGGGTAATCGGTGATGGCAGTCGCCCCGAACAGCCGAGGATTGTTGGTTTCGTTATCACAGAACAACGCCTGCGGGCGGCTGCCATCTGCCGTAGGGGCAGCATCCAATCGGAAGCCGGACAACCGCGGATGATCAACAGCGATGCCGCCGCCATCGCGGAACAGTCTTGGGACCGCGCCACCGCTGAACCGCCAGGTGTTGCGGAACCACAGTGTCGGCAACACCGAGATAGTC
>JBKPEY010000448.1:0-1989 GCA_046744405.1 Actinomycetota bacterium | reverse complement strand
GTGCCTGCCGACACCGTCCGGTACGACTCAGTAACGATGGCTTCGAGGACGGAGAGGTCGATCTTGTCCAGATCCTTGATGTAGAGGCATCCCACTCCAGTGGTGTGCGGCCCCAACTGTTGGAGCTGCTCCTGGTGCCGGCCAATGCCATCGGCGAGATAGATCGTGGTCGCCGCTTTCCGAGGTGCAAACCCTGCTGCCGGGGCATCTCCCTCGCGGCCGCTCGCGTACTTGTAGTGGTATTGCCCGAAGCCGATCATGCCTCTCCACAGTTGCGGAGACTTTCCGGTCACCCGGCCCATCAGCTCGAGCAGTGTCTGGGCGTCTCGCGCCGTTTCTCGGGAGCTACCTCATCAAGGTGGGCCTGGACCGACTGGCTCAGCTCAGCCCTACCTTCCTCCTCATGAGCAATTACGCCAGGCTGGTCTCGAACGCTAGCCCCAGCAGATAGGTCGCCGCAGCGGCACCATAACCAATACTGAGTTGACGCAGTGCCCGCTTGAGCGGTGAAGCGCCCGACAGAATGCCGACGACGGCGCCCGTCACAAGTAACGCAAGGCCGACCAATCCGGCGGCAATCACCACCGCAATCCAGCCCGAGGCGCCGAAGAGGTACGGGATTACGGGCACGAAAGCCCCGGACGCAAAGAAGCAGAAACTGGAGATCGCCGCGTTCCAAGCGGAGCCAACCGCTTCGTGCGGATCCACTTCCGCGGCCTCCGGTGCCCCTGACACAGTGCCAGGGGCATCCAGGTGGAGGGTGGCCAGCACCGTAAGAGCATGTTCTTCGGCCTCCGGTGGTTCCATACCGCGCGCCCGGTAGACCAGGGCCAGCTCATTGGCGTTCACATCTAGATGGGTTAACGCCGAGTGCGACTCGGGGTCCGGCTGGCTCGACTGCAACAGCTCCCGCTGCGACCGCACCGAGACGTACTCGCCGGCTCCCATCGAGAGCGCACCGGCCAGCAGGCCGGCAAGGCCGGTGAACAAGATGGTTCGGGTCGCGACACCGGTAGCCCCGATGCCAAGGACTAGAGCCAGATTGCTGACCAGCCCGTCATTGGCACCGAAGACGGCCGCCCGGAATGTTCCAGACAGCCGCTCCCGGCCGCGCGCGGCGAGGCCACGCAGCACCTCGCCATGTATTCGCTCATCGGCCGCCATCCGGTCGGTGGCGTGTGGGTCCGATTCGTACGGCGAGCGACCCTCGGCCCGCTGCATGAGGGCAAGGACGAAGAGGCCGCCGAAATGTGTAGCCAAGAAGACGAGCAGCCGGGTGCGTACGCTGCTGCGGCGCGGCGGTCCGACGTCGTTCCCGAGCAGTTCCAACCAATGTGACTCGTGTCGCTTTTCCGCCTCGGCCAGCCTGAGCAAGATGTCGCGCTCCTCACCGGTTCGGCGCTCAGCCAGCTGGCGATAACCTGCGGCCTCGGAGCGTTCGTCGGCGAGGTACTGCCGCCAGCGGCGGATTTGAGCGCGGGTACGAGTCGTGGACGTGCTCACCTCCACATCATGGCAACCTCGTCGAGCCCGGAGTCTGTGGTGAGATGAGCACGCCCTTGTTAGCGTTTCCGCGTGCCACCGATGTCGCTGTCGTTCGATGATGTTCCTGGCCGCTTGTCTGGCAAGAGCGCGGTTGTCACCGGCGCCGCCGCCGGGATCGGCCGCGCTACCGCGGAACTATTCGCCCGCGAGGGAGCACGGCTTGTCCTCGCAGATATCAACCTCGATGGCTTGTCGGTGCTTCAGGGGTCGCTCGCCGATATGACCGAGAACGTCGTGGTGGTCCACGCCGACGTGTCGAAGCAGGATGACGTGCGCCAAATGATCGCCGTAGCTGTTGAGCAGTACGGCCGACTGGACATCGCCGTCGCCAATGCGGGCATCATCCCGCTGGCGTCCGTCGTTGAAGCCACCCCCGAAGACTGGGATGAGGTCATGGCCATCGATGGCCGGGGCATGTTCTTGACCTGCAAATACGCGATTGAG
>JBKPEY010000488.1:0-7203 GCA_046744405.1 Actinomycetota bacterium | reverse complement strand
GTACATGCTGTTCGGCACGGTCGTGGCGATGGTGAACATCTCCGCCTGCCTGGTGCCGTTCCCGAACAGGTAGACCAGCAGTATGAGCCGGAAGTAGCCGAGCACGCGAGAGGTTGCCGTCCCCCCCGCCATCAGCGCGCTCGCCGAAACCAATCGCCGGGTGTGGCGGCGCTCCTCCGTCGACGGCTCGTCCCTGTCTCTGCTGATCCCGGGGGGGACGACCTCCCCGCGCCCCCCTGGTTTGGGTGCGGGTGGGCTCACCTTCGGTGTCGAGGTCTCAGACATCGAGCTTTTCTGCCGGCGCCGAACTCAGCGCCGCAAGCTGATCTTGAGAGGTATCAGTCCCTGTCGGCGGCCCAGTCCCCGGTTCACCGCTTGTCGGCTTGGACCGTTCCTTAGCAACCTGGCGGATTCGCAAGAAGCTGCTGGCGACTAGAACGATTCCAGCGGCTATCGCGATCGCCCAACCCGTGGTGCCGTTTTGAGTCACCTGTACCTCGATGTCGAACGGCCGCCCGACCGGCCGACCGGACTCGGTCATCAGCTGCGCTCGCACCGGCACGATGCCGTTGGCCTTAGCGGTTACTTCAGCGTTGGCCGTCACCGTGTCTTGCGCTCTGATCTCAGTGGGCTTGATCGTTTTTATCGTCAGCCGCTGGGTGTTCTCAGAATTGAACACGAGCTTGACCTTCACCGCCCCGGCGTTCGGGCCGGATCCGACAGGCTCCAGGGTGTTCCGGATAGTGATCGGGAATTCCACACCCTGTTGTGCCACGGTTTGAACGCGAGGGCTGCTACGAATTTGGATCTTGTTCAGCAGGGTGTCGTCGAGCGCTGCCTGCTGCGGACCAAGAAAGGCCCGGCGCGCCTTGTCGTGCTTACGCCATTTGGCGCTGGCAGCACGAGCAACCGCGGCACTTCCCTCGGCACGCGCTTGGGTCGAGTCGACCAGCAGATCGGCGTAGGTGTCGTTGCTCCAATCGAATTTTCTGAGGCTGCTGAGCTGGCCCGCGGTGAGCTGCGCGTCACGAGCCCCAGAGCTGTAGCGATATTTCTGTGGCCAAGAAGCAGGTTTGGATTTGAGCAGCTCGCTCAATGTTCGCTGTTTCAGCCATGGCGCCTTGACTTCTTGATCATTTTCGGCCGCCTGCGCCACCGCTTGGGCCGCCGTACTGATAAGGCGAACCCGTCCATGAGTCAGATTGTCTCGCGCCGCCGATGCCTCGATCCATGTCTCGGCCAGCATGCGCTGTCGAAGGTGAATTGTGGTATCGCGGGGATCCGGCCCAGGGCCACCGCCCAGGGAGCCTTTGGAGAACGTGACGATCGGCACTTCATCAGGGCCGGCGAGCAACGGCGTTTCGCCCTCGGCCGAGGTGTCAGCGAGCAAGATCGCCGCTGGGTGCAAGGCAGCGGCAGCCTTAGCGGTGGCTGCGTCAGCAGTGCCACCAGCAGGCAGCACAAGAAGGGGCAGTGATCGAGTCGCTTCCACCAGCTTGTTGGCTCCAGCGGCGTCGTTGAGCACATTTTCCTGGCCGTCGTGTACCAAGGCGGCGATGTCGGGTGACCCGTACAGCAGCCGATAGCCATCGTGGGTGGACTGCAGTGACTCAAATCCTTCGAGCCATCTCGTGGCATCGGCCTGTCCGGTGCCCGCCGAGGTCGTGCCTTCGGAGTCCAGTACCTGGTAGCCGGCCGACATGGTCTGCAGTTCCTCAATGAGCGCCGGGTCGACCGCGAAGGTGGTTTTGGCGGTATTCGCCGCATTCAGCAACGCTGTCAGTCTGCCGTTCTCACCGACCTCGGCTGCCAAATGATCATCGGAGAGAACATCCTTACGCACCAGGGATGGGCGGGAATTGAGGATCACGACCGTTGTCATCGTGAGGTCGTTTTGGGGTTTGCCGGCCAGCACGGGCACGAAGACTCGGGCCCGTCCGATGGCGACGTTGTTGCCGCGCTGCAGGACGTGGACACCCATCAGATAGATGCCATCGGTCGGGGACAGCTCAAGAGCAGAAACCTTGACCCGGAGCCGGAAGTTGGCCGAGGCGTTAGGTGCCAGGAAAGGCTTCTCAGCTGTAAAAAGATCTTGGAAGGCGCCGATATATCGAGCACCGAGCGGATCGTTGGATTCCGATGCGAGCGCCTGTTCCATGCCGGCCCGGCCGAGGATGGGCGCCTGATTTCGCCAGAACAGTGCTTCTAGTCGGTAGAGCCGTTCTTTACTGATGTTGGTAACTCGACCACTGACGGTGATCTCACCGTCTCTGGTGGGCAGTGCCGGCTCCATAGAGGTGATGGTGATGGACACCAGGGCCACGGGCTCGGCCGCCAGAGCGCGCCACGGCACGAGCAGTAGGCAAAGCATTGAAACCGCGACTGCTAGCAGTACGCGGGCTGTACGCACCGCGTACCACCTCCTCACCTAGTCATGGTAAATCGGGGAGCAATTCCAAGTGTCAGCTCTAAGACGGCTGACGTTAGAATCGCTCAGCGTGTCCACTTTCCAGCTCAACTCGGTGCAGGCCGCTGCAGTGGCTGAGCTGCTGAGGATCGCGCCGGTAGCAGACCGGTTGGGTGAGCTATTCAAAGGTGCCGGGCACGAGCTGTACTTGGTCGGCGGAAGCGTCCGGGATGCACTGCTGGGGAAGCTGGGACACGACCTGGACTTCGCAACCTCTGCCCGTCCGGATGCCGTGGAGAAGTTGTTGCGGAAGTTTTCCCCGGCAGTGTGGACCATCGGCAAGGAGTTCGGCACCATCGGCTGCAAGGTGGAGGTCGACGACGCCAGCTGGGTGATCGAGGTGACGACGTACCGCTCCGATGTGTACGCCAACCACAGCCGCAAGCCTGCGGTCGCCTTCGGCGACACGCTGGAGGCTGATCTGCTGCGGCGTGACTTCACGATCAATGCCATGGCGGTCTCCATCCCGGAGAAGAAGTTTGTTGATCCATACGGTGGACTGAATGATCTTGCACGTGGCCTGATCCGGACACCGGGTACCCCACAGAGTTCCTTCAGTGATGACCCGCTGCGGATGATGCGCGCGGCCCGCTTTGCCGCCCAGCTGGAGTTCATTCCGGCAGCTGAGGTGGTTGCAGCGATGCGGGGCATGGCAGATCGGATCTCGATCATTTCTGCCGAGCGGGTGCGCGACGAGCTCTCGAAGCTGTTGTTGACAGATCGGCCGCGTCCCGGTCTGGATCTGCTGGTATCGACTGGATTGGCGGCGCGGGTGTTGCCCGAGCTGCCGGCCTTGCGACTGGAACGCGACGAACATCACCGGCACAAGGATGTCTATCAGCACAGCCTTACCGTGCTGGAGCAGGCGATTGATCTTGAAGATCGACTGCCCCAGCAGCCAGATTTGATCATGAGGCTGGCGGCATTGCTCCATGATGTTGGCAAGCCGGCGACACGGCGGTTTGAGCCAGCTGGAAAGGTGTCGTTTCACCACCACGACGTGGTCGGTGCGAAGCTGGTCAGGAAGCGCTTGACGGCGCTGCGGTTCAGCGGCGAGGAGGTCCGGGCGGTCTCTGAGCTTGTTGCTTTGCACTTGCGGTTTCACGGGTACGCCGCTGGACAAGAACTCGGGGGACCATGGTCGGACGCGGCGGTTCGGCGGTATGTCCGTGACGCCGGCGATCAGCTCGCGCGGTTGCACGTTTTGACTCGAGCCGACGTCACGACACGGGATACGGCGAAGGCAGAAAGGCTGTGGACGGCGTACGACCACCTAGAGCGTCGCATCGCCGAGCTGGCAGCTCAGGAAGAGCTAGATGCCATCCGACCTGATCTGAACGGAACCCAGATTATGGAGATCCTGGGAATTCCGCAGGGCCGCGATGTCGGACGCGCGTACGCCTTCCTGCTGGAGCGTCGGATGGAGGAGGGCCCGCTCGGGGAGGATCGCGCCCGCGAAGAGCTGCTGGCGTGGTGGGCCAGGAACAACTCATGAGCTCTGTCGGGCAGCCAATGCTGACAGATCCAGACGTTCCCGCGGAACGTCTTTTGTCCGACTGGGTATAGGAACCGTAATCTCCGCACCGGTGCAACTTGGAAGGAACCATCATGGCGACCAAGGTCTTGACCACTCTTCAGGACGACATCGACGGCTCAGCCGCGGTTGAGACCATCCGCTTCGCTCTGAACGGTGTCGAGTGGGAGATAGATCTCTCTGAACGCAACGCCAATCGACTCCGAAATAGCCTGAGCGACTTCATCGCCCATGGCCGCAGGGTCGGCGGGAAGCGCGAGCGTAACGCCACCTCATCCCGGGAGTTCGAACCCAAAGACGTCCGGCAATGGGCCGAGGCCAATGGCATCGAAGTCAATTCCCGGGGGCGCATTCCGGCGGAGATCGTCGAGCGGTACAGGTCCGCTGGCAATTGAGTGACTCCGCGCGAGGCGACGATTCGCTGGATCAAAGCGAGATCGAAGTCGTACGCGCCATGCTCGGCTCGAAGCCGCGGCCCGTCGACTGGGCCGCGCGTCGGGCGCGGCTCGACGAAGTCGGCGCTTACTGGCCTGTGGCTGAAGACGTCGAACTAGCTCCAGTTGATCTTGATGGAGTTCCGGGCGAATGGTCGATCGTTCCGGGCAGTGATCCCTCCCGCGTGCTGTTGTTCTTTCACGGCGGCGGCTACTGCTCCGGTTCCATTCACAGCCATCGGCGGATGGCCACCGAAGCCGGCCGTGCCGCCGGCGCCCGCACCCTCGCCGTTGGGTATCGGTTGGCGCCTGAGCACCCCTTCCCGGCTGCGCGCGACGACGCCCTCACGGCCTGGCGCTGGCTGCGCAACCAAGAGATTGAGGCTGCACACATCGCGGTCGGCGGTGATAGCGCCGGTGCGAATCTCAGCGTGTCACTCGTCAATCAGCTCCGCACTGACAGCGACGACATCCCCGCCTGCGCATGGCTCGTTTCGCCCTGGACCGACCTGACCATGTCGGGCGCAACCATGGCGGCCAAGGACGAGGTCGATCCACTCATGCACAAGGGTTATCTGCAAGAACTGGCTGACGCCTACACTCCGGCTGGTATGGATGCTAAGGACCCGCAGATCTCGGTTGTCCATACCGACTTGGGCGGCCTGCCGCCCGACGTTGATCCAAGTGGGATCAGAGGAGACGCTGCTCGATGACGCCACTCGATTGGCGGCCGCCGCAGGAGCCGTCGGAGTCCCTGTGACCCTGGAGATTTGGCCGCACATGATCCATGCCTGGCATGTCTGGAACGCACGTCTGAACGCTGGGCAGCGCGCGCTGGCCAGTGCTGGTGCCTTCATCCGCCGCCATCTGTGATTAATCGAATTGCCGCCAAGAACCAGAGCACTGACAGACTTGCGGCCATGGCCGACCCGATCCACGACCTCGGCAGCGCTGTCGAGCCACTGAACATCGTTCACGAAGCTGCGTTCGGCTACTTGTCCTCACTGGCCGATCGCAAGGTACGTGACATTGCAACCTTCGACCGCCTGGCCGAGCTGGAGCAGGCCCTGCCACTCGACGGTGTGGGCGGGCACAAGGCCGTCGCGGAACTTGTGGATCTGGGCGCGGCCGCAGGGACGCTGTCCAGCGGTCCGCGCTTTTTCCATTTCGTCATCGGTGGCTCGACGCCAGCCGCGATGGCCGCGGACTGGCTGACCTCACTGCTGGACCAGAATGCTTTCTCACGCGCCTCGTCCGACTTCGCCTCGGCAGTCGAAGATGTCGCACTGCAGTGGCTATCTGAGCTTGTCGGCCTCCCCGACAGCTGGGGTGCCGCATTGGTGGCCAGCGCGACCTTTGCCAATTTCACCGGTCTGGCGTGCGCCACACACTGGTGGGGCGAGCAGCACGGCGTCGATGTAACAGCCCGCGGTCTGGCCGCGGTCGGCCGGCCTCTGCCGCTCTTCTCCGGCGGATACCTGCACCCGAGCGCTCGCAAGGCGCTACAAATGCTCGGCCATGGGCGGGACGCCGTACAGGTGTGTGCTGCCGACGCCATTGGCAGAATCGACCTGTCGGCATTGGACAGGGCACTGGCTGATCTGAGTGAGCCGGCAGTGATCATCGGCAACGCCGGCGAGGTCAATGCCGGTGATTTCGATCCGATTGACGACCTAGCCGACATCGCGGAGCGCCGCGGCGCGTGGCTGCATCTGGACGCGTCATTCGGAATATTCGCGGCGCTCTCGCCACGCAGTGCGCATCTGATGCGGGGCATGGAACGCGCCGACTCGATCGCCGCCGACGCGCACAAATGGCTCAACGTGCCGTACGAGAGTGGATTCGCACTGGTCGCCGAGCAGCAGCGGCTGGGCCGCGCCTTCGGCTATCCGGGGGCGCCGTACCTACCGACTCCGAACAGCCCGGGCGCAGGGTACGCCCTCTTTGGCCCCGAGTCGTCGCGCCGAGCGCGGGCGCTGCCGATCTGGGCGACGCTGCGCGCGTACGGCCGCGAGGGCTACCAGGCAATGGTGGAACGGCATCTGGACTTGGCGCAGCGAATGGCGGGGCTGGTTGATGCCGCGCCCGACCTGGAGCGGCTGGCCGAGGTTCCGCTGTGCATCGTCTGCCTGCGTTATCGACCAGCAGAGGTTTCTGATGAAGATCGCCTCAATGATCTCAACCGCCGGCTGGGCGAGGAATTGCTAACCGATGGCCGTGTCTATGCCGGCACCACGCTCTACGGTGGCCGGGTGGCGCTGCGCCCCGCTATAACCAACTGGCGCACGAGTGAGCGTGACGTTGACTTCTTCGTCGAGGTGGTACGTGAGCTCGGCGCACGGGTTGCTGGCCAACCGGGAAAGCGCAGTTGAGGAACAAATTTTCTACCGCTTAGCCATGGCAGACTATTCCTTCGTGGTCGCGTCGGTGCGCCCGCCGGATGCGTCGGACCGGAAGACGACTTAGGTGAAAGTGCGAGAGATCAAAAACCCTGGGCATCAAGAAGGCAATGCCGCTGTGACGGCAGCCAGCGATGCCCAAGAGGGCCGACCCCACCTCGGTCGGGGTCGGCATGCCGAGTTTGAACCCATCTACCACCATTACGGACCCCACCGGGCGGGCTTGCCTCCGCTGATTCCCTATTTCCGGGAGCTGTGGCGTCGGCGGGCCTTTGCGGCGGAGATGAGCCGTGCGTCCATGCGCAGCGCCAACACCTCGACCTTCTTCGGCCAGGCGTGGCTGATCATCAACCCGCTGCTGCTCGCCGC
>JBKPEY010000214.1:0-1352 GCA_046744405.1 Actinomycetota bacterium | reverse complement strand
CTACGGATGCGAGGCGCGGCCGTGGCATCTCTAGACCTGCGGCCACTCGCCGAACCTGAGGCGGACATTCTCGAGATTGCCTGTGATGTCGGCAACGACGCATCCGTACGCGCGGCGGTAGCCGAGGTCGCCGAGCGCCTGAGCGGCGTGGATGTCGTCGTCTCCAACGCCGGCATCGGCTCTACCGGTGGAGTGGAGGATGTCACGGATGAGGAGTGGCATCAGATCCTGGATATCAATGTCGTTGGCACGGCCCGCCTGGTGCGCGCCGCATTACCCCACCTACGCCAGTCAGCACCCACCGGACGTGCAGCCGTGGTGTGCACCGGCTCCATCGCCGCCTGGACCGGCTTGGTGCAGCGGACCGCATACAGCGCCAGCAAGGGCGCCCTGCACGGACTCGCCCTCGCGATGGCAGCCGACCTGGTACGCGAGGGCGTACGCGTCAACGCCGTTGCCCCCGGCACTGCCGACACCCCATGGGTTCACCGGCTGTTGGCTGCCGCACCCGATCCGGACGCAGCTCTCGCAGCCCTCCGCGCTCGACAGCCCACCGGCCGCCTCGTCACCGCAGAAGAGGTCGCCAACGCCATCTGCTATCTCGCCAGTCCGCTCGCCGGAGCCACCACCGGTACTATCCTCCAAGTCGACGGCGGCTCCCACTCACTCGTTTTGCCGCCTGCGCAATAGTCGCGTAGACCATGACCTCGGCCATACCCCTGCCGCGTCGCGAGATCCGCCGCACAGGCGTGCAGTTGACTACCCTCGGCTTCGGCGCCGCCCCCATTGCCGGCTTGTACAGCTTGGTGGACGAAGCGACCGCGCGCGACACGATCGACGTCGCGTGGGAAGGCGGCATCCGCTATTTCGACACCGCGCCGCATTACGGCCTCGGGCTCTCCGAGCGACGCTTGGGCGAGGCGCTGCGCCACCGACCGAGGGACGCCGTGGTCGTCAGTTCGAAGGTCGGCCGGCTGATCGTCCCGCGCATACCGCCGCTGGCACGCGATGACGACATGTTCGATGTGCCGGGCGACCTGACCCGCCAGCGGGACTACAGCCGCGACGGCATTCTGCGCTCACTGGAGGCGACCCTGCTGCGGACGGGTCTCGACCGCGTCGATGTCCTCTACGTCCACGACCCCGACGAATACTGGCAGCAGGCAGTGGAGGAAGCGGTGCCCGCGCTCGTGGAATTGCGGGAGGCCGGGGTCATCGGCGCGATCGGCGTGGGCATGAACCAGTCCGCAATGCTGGCTCGCTTCACCCGGCAGACCGACGTCGACGTTGTCATGCTTGCCGGGCGCTACACGCTCCTGGAGCAGGGGGCTGCCGATGACCTTTTGCCGGCG
>JBKPEY010000431.1:0-8816 GCA_046744405.1 Actinomycetota bacterium | reverse complement strand
GGTAGCAGACCGGGCGGTGCCTGGCCACTGGGAATCTCAATGTTGTTGTCAAGCCGCCTGAGCGAGCTGGGGCGGCGTTGCTGTCCAGGTTCGGTTGTCGCGGAGCAGCGCCCAAAGGACATCGATGCGGCGGCGGGTGAGGGCGATGACGGCCTGACTGTGGGTGCGGCCGTGGGCTCGTTTCTTCAGGTAGTAGTCGCGGTTCGGGCCGGCTCGCATCATGCTGGTCTGCGCCGAGAGGTACCAGACGTGCCGTAGTGAGCGGCTATAGCGCAGCGGGCGGTGCAGGTTGCCGGTGCGCCGACCCGAGTCGTTCGGGACGGGCACGAGTCCGGCTGCTGCTGCGAGGTGGCCGGCGTTGGGGAATGCACGCAGGTCGCCGGCACCAACCAGCAGCGAGGCGCTGAGGAACGGGCCGAAGCCGGGCATGGACTGAATGATCGCGGCCTGGGGGTGCTGCTGGAACAGTTCTTCGATCTGGTTGTCCAGGCTCTTTAGCCGCTCATCGAGGCGCAGCACGTTGCCCCGCCAGCTCGGCGATGATGCTGGCGGTCAAGTCTTGTCCGGCCAGCACGATCGACTGGGCCTTGGCCGCGGCGATCGCGCGGGTGGCGAGGTCGGCGAACCCGCGCACGTGCCGGGTTCGCAGCCAGGCGGCAAGGCGTGTTTGACCGATGCGGCGGATTCGATCGGGGCTGGCGTATCCGGTGAGCAGCACCAGCGCGCCTTTGTGCGATGAGTAGTCGAACGCCCGCTCCAGGCTGGGAAATACGCTGGTCATTAGGTCCCGCAGTCGGTTGATCATCCGCACTCGGTCGGCGATCAGATCCGCCCGATACCCGGTTAGCACCGCGAGGTTACGGACGAGGTCGGTGTCTGTGTCGATGATCGCCAGGTCCCGGCGGAGCCGCGCGGTCTCGGCGATGACTCGGGCGTCCTTGGCGTCGGTCTTGCCCTCGCCGACATATGCAGCGCTCATCGCCGCGACTACACGTCCCGACGCGTAACGCACCGGCTGGCCGGCTCGGGCCAGCAACGCCAGCAGCAGCGCCGACGGCGCGCCGATGATGTCAACCGCCCAGGTCAGCTGCTGCGACAACGCGGCCGCCGCGGCGATGAGGCTGACGATTCCAGCCTCGTCGTTGGCGATCTTGACAGACAGCAGCGTTTTGCCGTCGGCGTCGACCGCGCAAACCCAGTGGTGAGTCTTGCCGACGTCGATCCCTACCCATGCGTTGTCCCTTACTGCCGCCACGCACGCTTCTCCGTTCGTTGGTCGAGGTGCTGATCACGGCCCCTGGAACGCCCCGCCGACGCATCCGTAACCAGCGACCGAGCGCAGATCTCAATTAGCAGCCAGGGCACCCCGAAGAGCCGGGCGGACATTCCCAGTTAGCGACCACAGCGCAAGGCGATCTCAGCCACACCCGGCCCTCCTGGGCCGCGCACAGTCTTACGGAAGGCGACCTGATCGTCGGCCGGGAGGGCAAGTCGGCTATCGGCACCCTGGTGGAGCGCAAAACCGGCTACCTGATGCTGCTGCATCTACCTGAGGATCATGGCGCCCTCGCCGTCTAGGAGGCGATGATCGCCACGATCAGCCGGCTGCCGCAGATGCTGCGCCAAACCCTGACCTGGGACCAGGGCATCGAAATGGCCAACCATGCCCACATCGCGGCCGCCGACCAAGTGTTGCCATGACCGGATGAATTTGCCGCCAAAACTCATGCCGTTTGCGACCACTTATGCCTGAAACAGCCTCTTCCTAAGCTTGCAAACCCAGCTTGGTCATGCGGCGCGTGTGGTTCTCGACCAGACGCGAGAACATCCGGCTGATCGCGGCGAGATCCATGCCAGGACGGTCCACTGTTCCAGTCAGCAGAGAAGTGAGCGCATCCCGGTTCGCTGCCACTCGCTGCGCCTGGCTTAGCGCCTCCCCCACCAACCGACGTCCCCAAAGCGCCAACCGACCGCCCAGGCGCGGATCGGCAGCGATCGCAGCACGCACTCTCTCGATGACGAAATCGGCATGCCCCTCGTCGGCCAGCACTTGATGGACCAGAGCGCGAGTATCCGCATCGACGAACGCCGCAACTTCTCGGTAGAAGTCCGCAGCGAAGCCGTTGCCCACGTAGGCCAGCACCAGACCCTCCGGCCAGTCCTTCGGTTTGGTGTGCGCGTGGAACTCATTGAACGGAGCGTGGAACGGCTTCATCGCGACCATCACATCGGCATCCAACTCAGCCAGTCGCGAACGGACGGTGTCGAAATGCGTGATCTGCAGGGCAGCCAGCGACGCCATGTACACCTTGTCCGAGATGGTAGGAGCGCGACGGGCGTCCTCAGCCAGCCGATCAAAGGCGGCCAGAGCACCGTAGGCGAGGACCCCGAGCAGGTCGATGACACCTTGCCGGTACTCCGGCTCTGTAACCCATGGCTCAGCCGTTTGCCGAGTCTTGCGAGACTGCTGCCCATCGTTCATGGCCGCAGGATATTGCCCAGCTGTTGATGCGCTGGAAACTTCACCCTAGATGCCCCGATTGGGCGGAAATCTGGCCCCGAACCTCATCTGGAGTGAGGTTTCCAGCGCATTTCGCCGTTGCGTCGCTCATTGACTGCCGGTTACCGAACTGGCGGCTTGGCTAGATCGCGCAAGGGTGTCAATGATGGCCTGGCAGAACGCAGGCAGGTCGTCTGGTGAGCGGCTGGTCAGCAGGTTTCCATCGGTAGCGACCTCCTGGTCGACCACATTGGCGCCCGCATTGCGCAGATCTGTCCGGATGCTTTGGTACGAGGTGAGCGTTCGACCGGATACAACATCAGCCTCCACCAGCGTCCATGGGCCATGGCAAATCGCTGCCACCGGCTTGCCGGAAGTCACAAAGTCTCGGACGAATGTCACGGCACTCTTATCCAGCCGCAATTTGTCCGGATTGACGGTGCCCCCAGGTAGTAGCAATGCGTCGTAATCCTCGACCGAAGCATTTGCTACCAGCCCGTCGACCGGAACGGTGCCAGCGTCTTCAAGGTCGTGGTTGCGTGCCTGAATTTCGCCGTCGTGCAGTGAAAGCAGATCGGTTTGCGCGCCGGCCTGCTGCAGCGCATGCCGTGGTTGCTCCAATTCCACTCGCTCCACGCCATCGGCGGCCAAAATGGCCACCCGCATTCCTCGGAGTTGTTCTGCCATTTCTGCTCCAATCTCGATTTCGCTCGGCGTCGAGGGGCGGTTACCCGACGCGCCCATCAGTCATGCGACCGGTGATGTAGGAAATTCCTGAGGCGCAGTCGTTGGGCGAAGGATCAGCTGCTCTCAGTCCGGACAGATGTGATCTTGGACATGATCAGCTGAGCGGCATTGCTCGCGGTCATCCGCGCCGAGTCGACAACCAGATGCTCCCTGCTCCAGGGTTCGTATTCGCGCCCCACGACAGCCGCCCACGTCGGCAGCCGGAGCCCTTCGACATCCGAGGTGCGAGTTTCAACACGGCGCCGATGCTCGGACTCGTCAGAGCAGACAACCTCCACTTCCACAATCCCTGCCCCGACTTCGTCCGCGGTTCTCAGCCACGAGTCGCGGGTTAGTGTGATGGGGTTGACACACTCCACGATCACGTCCAGGCCCAGTTGCAGTTGCTCCCGGGCGAGTTCGTAGGCAACGGCATAACCCACCGGTCCAAGTGGGTGGGATAGCGAGGACCAGGCAACGATCGCCTGCTCAATGCGGTCTATCCGCAGATATGAAGTCTTGGTCTGCCGGGCAAGGATTCCCGCAATAGTGGACTTGCCCGTCGCCGGAAGACCACCGACTACGACGAGCACCGACCGCGCCGAGCGATATTTCTCATCTTGGGTTCGGAAGCCTTGGGCATTCACCAGCTTTTTCCACCATCCGTAGCTGCCAGTAAGATGTCTCGAGTTTGTAACAATGACGATCGCCATCCTGATCACCACCAATAGGTCCGCGCACTACTAACCACTGCTAAGCACTAACCCTCCACTGAGGCGGAATTCTGAATACCGAAGCCACACCTGAAGACCACGTCCAGCCAAGCATTGAGAGCCAAAGCGAGCCTGGAAATTTCGCTGCACTTGGCGCACTAGCTCCCATCGTGCAGGCACTCACCGACGTCGGCATCACATCACCATTTCGAATCCAGGCATTGTCAATTCCTATTGCCCTCACTGGCAGCGACATGATCGGTCAGGCACGTACCGGTACCGGTAAGACCTTGGCGTTCGGCATTCCTTTGCTGCAACGGATTGTGGTGCCGGGCGAACGCGACTATGCCCAGCTGTCCAAGGCGGGTGCTCCCCAAGCGCTTGTCGTGACACCGACGCGGGAGCTCGCGAGTCAGGTCAGTTCCGATCTTGCTACCGCATCGAGTCACCGGCGGGCAAGAGTGATCACCGTTTACGGCGGGGTTGGCTACCAAGATCAGCTTCAGGCTCTCAGAGACGGCGTAGAGGTCGTCGTAGGCACACCGGGACGGTTGATCGACCTCCTCGAGCGGGGCACTCTTGATCTTGCTCACATAAAGGTGCTGGTACTCGACGAAGCCGACAAAATGTTGGACCTGGGCTTCCTGCCGGACGTTGAGCGAATCTTGGCGCAAACCCCGGAGCTGCGTCAGACCATGCTGTTTTCGGCCACAATGCCGGCCGGAATCGTCTCACTTGCCCGTCGCCATATGCGTCATCCAGTCAACATCCGCGCCGAAGCGCCTGGTGAGACATCGACTGTGCCGACCACAGCTCAGTTCATCTATCGAGTGCATGAACTGGACAAACCTGAAATCGTGGCCCGCATTCTGCAAGCCGAGAGCCGTAGCCGAGTGATGGTTTTTTGCCGCACCAAGAGATCAGCACAGCGACTGGCTGATGATCTCCTCGACCGTGGTTTCGCGGCGGCGTCGATCCATGGCGACCTCAACCAGTTGGCACGGGAGAAGGCCTTACGACGCTTCCGGGAAGGACGCGTCGACGTATTGGTAGCAACCGACGTCGCTGCCCGGGGCATCGACATCGAAGGTGTCACTCACGTGATCAACTACGAGTGCCCGGATGATGAGAAGGTGTATGTGCACCGCATCGGTCGTACCGGACGTGCGGGTGCTTCCGGAATTGCGGTCACTTTCATCGACTGGGCGGACGAAGCGCGCTGGCAGATGATCAACGGCACGTTGGGTTTGCCGTTCCCGCAGCCCGAGGAGACCTACTCCACATCACCACACCTCTACCGCGATCTTGGGATCGATCCTGCAGCCCAGGGCCGGGTTGATCGTGCCGGGGCGCAGACACCTGAACCGTCGAAGCCGGTCAGCGCTCGACAGCGCACGGCGAAGATCAGGACTCGACGGCGGCTCCGCAATGGCGTTCCTATTGAACAGAATGCGGCGCCGAGAGCATCGCGTGATCATCGCCGAGCAGCATCGCAGGAGCCTACGCGCTAACGAGCCAGCCCGAGGGGCTTGCCGATCACGACAAGATTGCTGTCGTAGCCGCCGCGGTCCCGGTGAAAATTGCCAGTGCAGGTGATCAGTACTAACCGATGCGGGCCGGTTTGCTTGAACGCTTGGTTGTCCGTCGCGAGCGCCTTCTTCGCCACCTTGCGAACCGAAGTCACCCGATATTTGAGCCTGTGCGAGTCCCCACGCAGCGTAATCGTGTCACCGACCTTGACCCGAAGTAGCCGAGCGAAAAATCCAATGCCCTCCGTCGCTGAGTCGACATGGCCCGCGATCACCGTCGAGCCGAAAGCCTCGCCGGCGTGGGCACTGCCATCCCACCATCCCACGTGCTGAACGTTCTCCGGTACCCGAAGCACACCGTCGACGGTTGTTGCCGGCAGCACGGCCGCGTTGGCGTTTCCAGGAAGTGTCAGCCGCTCTGGTATGAACTCGACTCGCTGACTGGCGGCCGGCCGGCCCTGACGGGCCCGGGCGACCGACTGACCTTGTGGCGCGTCTTCTCCGGACGTCGATATGTCGGGTGTGGCTTGGGCGGCGCATCCGGACAGCAGCGCCAGCAGGCAGATCACACCGACGGAACGACGCAGTCCCGGTCGACGCCGCTGGGAGCGCCGGATCCGGGACTGCCAAACTGGTCGCGTCAACGCGCCAGGTTCACCTCCAATGACGGGCCGTCGCCGACGGCCTGACCACCGGTACCAGTGTTCACCTCTGACGGCTTCTTGGAGCCCGTCGTAGCTACGGATATGACGTGGACGGCGACATTCATAGTCTTCTTCTCCGGGTCGCCTACGGCGTACACGCGGTTGATTGCCTGGCCCTTGACTGTGAGGTTGACCGGACCGAAGAAAACCGGCTTGGTTTCGCCGGTCGGCACAATGGAAACCTTGTACGTGGCAACGGGCACCATCAGTTCCAGTGACTCGCCATTGGCGATATTGGCGAAAAGCACTTGGTCGTTTACCCGGATGTCCGCTGGCGGCACAGCCGCCACGTGCGAGACCACCAGCATGGCTTTGCCCTTGGGCACCTTGACGTCGTCGTATTTGTAGACCGTCACCAAGGGATCGCCTGATGAAGAAGCGGGAAGATGCGCGACGATATCGGCCTTCGAGCCTTCCTTGATCGAGAAGGTGTTCTCGAGCACGGTTTTGCCGTTCTCACTGAACGTCACCATGCGGCTACCGGGCTTGACCTTGAATGGACCGGCCACGGTCGCGGTTTTGACATCCTCGGCAACGGATTTGCCGTCTATCGTGACGTCGAGGTCCTTACCTGGCAGACCTTGCACGATGTAGACCTCAGTGTCATTGGCCGCGTAACTTGGACTGATCATCAGCCCCGCCGACGCTAAAACTCCAACAGCCAGTAAAGCCAGCTTTGACCATAGCGCCGCGCGCCGAGTGATCACGTCTTTGTGCCCGTCCTCTCTGCTCGTCGTTCCGTCCCCAGGTATTCCATACCCAAGGCGTAATATAGGGCCCCGGACCGCTGCGCCGTCGAGTATCCGACAAAAGCGTTAGCCGATTGCGACCGGGGGTGCGGCCTTGGGCAAGATGACCGCGGTTGGTCACACACGGGTGGCTGGACTGCGTCGTGCCCTGGGACTGGTCCTGATAGGCGGGCTGTGTGCGGCAGCCGTCACCTTCTATCGGGAAGGTCCTGATCTTCCACGATCGGCCACCGAAGTCCCCAGCGGTACCGGTTCAGCGACAATGTCGGCATCCGCTGCGCCAAGCCCCTCGTCTTCGCCATCGTCGACGACCGCACCGAAGCCGTCCCCTCGTACGACGTCGAGTCAAGCCAAGCTACCCAAGGGGCCTGGCACCACAGAGCCGGGCGTTCTACTTATGGCAAGCCCGCTCAGCAACGGCAGCTTCGACATCGCCGAAATGGTGTTGCTTCCGACCCCAACGTCCTCAATTCGGCTCAGCCCACCTCAGCTGACGCTGGCCGGCAGCCGCTTTGCGAAATCCAAGCCAGTTGCCTACCAGGTCCAGCTCAGCGCGGGAGATCAGCCAGTCATAGTGCCAGGCGGCCGGGTCAGCCGCGGGATGGACATCGCATGGCTGGAACCCGTGAAACAAATCGAGCTGCGATACAACCTGAAGGGCATCAGCGTGCGTAGCATCCCCTCGCGGGCCGGCCGCGCAATTGCTGCGATCAGTCCTCTCGCAGCCGGCGTTCCGAAGGGCCTTCCGGTAGTCATGATGGTCGGCGGTAGCACTGTGCTCAATATCCAATGCCCGGTGCGGCGGCGGGTCAGCGAGCAGGCATGCTCAATCGGCCGGGCGCCGGAGCTTCGGGTAAAAGGCACCCTGCCATGGCGCGGCGCCGTGATTGTCGTCCAGTTCGACCTGCCGAGACCGCAATGAAGCCGGGGAATTGCGGCGCCCTGAGCATGTCCACATGATCCAGGACCTGGGCGACCTTGCCCTCGGGGCGAACCGGGTACTGAGCTACGCGGGCTATGTACTGCTCGCCGGCACATTGACCTTCTGGAGCGTGGTGTGGCCAGACGGCCGGAGAAATCGCCGCCTTATTGCCCTCACACTGGCCGGAACTGCCGCCATGATCATCGGCACCCTCGCCGGCCCAGCGATTCAACTGATCTTCGGGGATCGACTGCTCGGCGACATCATCACCCCTCTCGGAGGCGCCGCCCAGCTGGGCAGGCTAGCCGCTCTGGTGGCCGCGATGTGCTTCCTCCCCGACATCATTAGCGGCGCCGTGGTTGGTTGGCGGCGCTTTGTCGCGCTGACACTGGTGCTCGTCATCGCCGCCTCGATGGTGGCTCAGTCCGATGCAATTGGCGGCCCCTGGGAGATTGCCAAGATCGCCGCCACCGGGCTCCATGTGCTGGCAACCTGCGCGTGGCTAGGGGGATTGGTTGCGTTGGCGGCCGTGTTGATTCCTGGAGAAAAGGTGGAAGAGCTTGACCGGCTCATCCCGCGGTTCTCCCGGGTTGCCCAGCTGAGCGTGGTGACGCTTGTTGTAACCGGCGTAGTGCACGCGCTGGCAGTCGCCGGTGGGGTGTACCAGCTGGCCAGTTCCCGCTACGGGCTGGTTCTGCTGATCAAGATCACCGTTTTCGGCTTGATGCTGCTGATGGGCAACGAAGGCCGCAAGTACGCGGCCCGTGCGGCGTTTCGACAGTCGCACGTGCAGCCTGACGCGACCGTGCGGGTCGGCGGCATCTCGACGCTCGCGGTTGTCATGGGCGCTGAGCTCTGTATCGCCTTCGTGATCTTGTCGACTACCTCGCTGCTCGTCATGGTTGCGCCGCATCCGTAGTCGTTGATAGCCGGAGCTAAGGTCAGAACATGCGCGGCTTTCGACGCCGCAGGC
>JBKPEY010000111.1:0-3083 GCA_046744405.1 Actinomycetota bacterium | reverse complement strand
TGGCATACGCTCCAGCGTCGTCCCACTCTGGGTCTGGACCGTCGGCGATTCCGCGAATGTCGTTGGCTTTGAAGATTCCCCGCTTAATCATGGCGGAAGAATCCTAGACTGCCCGCGATGGCGGTGGGCGCGATCGGGCCTCAGCTTGCGCCTGGATCTGCAAGAACTGTGAGGTGACCCCGGCGCGCCAACTCGACGACACCGTTACGCCGCTGTGGATGCTCCACGGCCGTCCCAGCCGGAGAGTCGTATGAGAGCCCGGCATCACGGACCGCGTCGGCAAGAGCCAGCAGGTCGTCGGTGGTCGGCCGCGGCTCCTCCTCGACAGCGAGCCTGATAACTTCCCAACCACGAGGCGCAGAGAGGGTCTGCGAATGGTACTGGCAAAGGTCATAGCAATGCGGCTCAACCTGATTCGCCAACGGCCCCAGAACTGCGGTGGAATCTCGATAGGCATAGGTCAGCGTGGAGGTGGCCGGATTCGGGCATCCAGCTCGAGAACATCGGCGCGACCTCACCTGTCTGACGGTACTCCGCAGGCGGGTTTGATCGTGGGAAGCACCGGCTACAGTGCTGACGTGTCCAGTCGCCGTCGTGATCGTCACGGCCGCGGACTGCGCGGACCTCTAGCACTTCCAAACCTCTTGACGACGCGTCGTGCGCAGCCGCCGCATCCGGCCAGCAAGGCAGACTTCTTCACTGAGGCGGTGCATGACGCCGTGGACCGGATCGGCGTGCAGTGTCCCGATGTGCTGGTCGGCATCATCTTCGGCATTGAGGACGTGCCGCACTTCGAAATGTCATGGTCTGGCGATCAGGTCCCGCTGGCAGCTGCCCTTGAAGGCACGGCTGATCAGCCTGGACAGGTTGTCATCTATCGCAGACCATTGGAGCACCGGGCGGTGAGCCGTCATGGCCTGCGCATCCTGGTCTACCGCACGATTGTGGAACAGCTTGCCGCGCTCACCGGCCGAAGCGTCGAGGAAATCGATCCCGACGGCGCGGGTGCGGAAGACGACTGAGCTCCTGACGCTTCTTTGATGTTCGGGGATGGTCTCAGTCGGGAATGGCCACCAGAACCCGGTTGCGGCTTCCGCTATCGACGTCGTCATGGGCTTCAGCGGTCCGGGTGAGGGGTCGAGGAGTCCCGATCGCAATCGATAGCGCGCCTTCAGCCGCAGCAGCGGTGAGGTCTTGCGCAGCTTCTTCCTTGGCGGTGACGGGAAAGTCGTCACTGCCAAGCAGGCGGATGCTCATGTTGTCGAACAGCATGGGCCAGAACGGAAAGTCTGGACGATCACGCCGAGTCGCGTAAGCAGCGATCACGGTGCCATTCTTGGCGACTGCGGCGTCGAGATCGACGTTGTCGGAGAAAGCGACCTCGATGATCCGGTCGACGCCGCCGCCAGCCACATCGCGGATTGCGGCCGCCGGGTCCGGTTGGTCCAGCGCGACGGTGTGCGCGACCGCCGGACTCTTCACCTGATCAAGGTCGGAAGCTCGCCGTACGGTGCCGATGACGGTCGCGCCAGCCCACCCGGCGAGCTGAGCGGCAAGTGCGGCGACCCCGCCAAGCACTCCGTGCACCAGCACAGCGGCGCCCTCCACCGAACCGTCGGCGAAGACCGCACGGTGGGCGGTGATCCCCGGGATGCCCAAACAGGCTGCGACCGCATCTGACACAGAGTCCGGAAGGTCAACGGCGAGGGATGAAGGAACCACGGTGAACTGGGCGGCAGTGCCGAACGGCCGATAAGACTGGGCGCCGTAGACCCAGACCCGTCTCCCGAGCCTGCTAGGACTGACGCCCGCTCCCACGGCGTCGATGACGCCAGCCCCGTCGCTGTGCGGGATCACCCGCGGATAGGGCATCGATGAGCCTAGCCACCCACGGCGCTTCTTGGTGTCACCAGGGTTCACCCCAGAGAAGCGGTTACGGACGCGGACTTCTCCCTCCCCTGGATCCGGGTCTGGTAACTCGCCGATCCGCAGGACTTCGCTCGCCGGTCCTTGCCGGTCATACCAGACTGCCTGCACCACTCTCCTCTGACCACGAAGTTGGTCTTATCGACCTACCGAATAGTCGGGTCGGGTCGCCGGCGCCCGGCTAGCTAGATCCAGTGAGCCGAGTGGAATCGTCGCCAGCCCAGCCACTTCTCGTCGGCCCGGTTGGGTCAGGACCACATTTCCAAAAACCGATGAGCCGTCGGGTACCTTGACCACCACATAGGACGGCGCAGGCGAAGTGAGCCGCCTGCTCGCCGTGGTGTTGGCTCCAAGCACCATGTCCGCAGTGCGGAGTCTCACTCCGGCGTAGCTGAATACCTCGAAGGTGACCTGCGCGTCAGCCTCTCCAGCATTGCTGACAACCAGCTCACTATGAGGGTTGGCGATGTCGCTAGTTGCCAAAGCGCTGACTCCCGTCCCGATCAGCGGAACGGCAGCCGACTGAACGGCGATATCAGGGACAGTCCCGCGTGGGTCGCTGGTCGAGATAACCGCGCCCGTCACCGGGACATCGCTGCTCAGCTTTATGCTTGCGGCCTCTCCGACCAGGGCGTCGGGCAGGTTTACGGTTGCGGTGCTCTCAGGCGGAACGTCGACTGAGTTCGCTCCGCTCGGTTCATAAGCTCCCTGAAATCCAAGCACCTGTACGCCGACAGTCGCTCGAGAGTTGCCGGGATTAGTGACGACGAGCTGCCGCCGAGCGGCATCCGCGGGTATGCCAGGAATGAGAACGACCGGGCTGGGCGAGGCGGAGGGAATCTGCCAATCGACTCCGGCAGGTTTGGTCTTATCGAGGTGAGTCCGTTTGGCCACAGCTGTCACCCGGCCTTGGGTCGCCTGCACTGCGACGCTGACTGGACCGTCTGCCTGCACCAGATTTCCTAACGAAACCGGACGAGACTTATGCGCGCTGATTACCAGGCCCGCCCCCCCTTGCGCCGCCATCCGACCGGTGGGGCCATAGAGCCGAAGATCAACCTGGGCCTGGGCGTCGTCGGGATTCGTCAAGATCAAATTTGTGACATCATCATCCGTTGCTCCCAGACCGGAGAACCAGTGCAAGGTAGCCGGAGCAA
>JBKPEY010000016.1:0-4200 GCA_046744405.1 Actinomycetota bacterium | reverse complement strand
ACGTGCACCTAGATTGCAGCCGGTGAGTGGTGTGAGTGAGCGGGCAACAATGGTTGCGATGGACTCCATAGGGCGGTACCGGCTGATCCGGCGCCTCGGCGCCGGGTCTTTTGCGACCGTGTGGCTCGGCCATGACGATGATCTCGACGTGCCCGTTGCTGTCAAGGTGCTTGCCGACAACTGGGCCAACAACAGCGACGCTCGCAACCGCTTCCTCGCTGAGGCGAGAATTCTGCGGCGGATTCATGATCGCCGACTGGTTCAGGTGTACGACATTGGCCGTGTGGATGACGGGCGGCCTTACTTCGTCATGGACTACATCGATGGTGGCTCGCTCGATGATCTTCGCCGGCAAGGGATCCATCCAGTTCCAGCGCTGCGGCTCTGCGCCGATGCATGCCGCGCATTAGACGTGCTGCATAGCAACGACATCATCCATCGCGATGTCACCCCGGGGAATTTGTTGATCAACCGGTCGCCAAACGGCGCCACGCACGTGATGATTGCCGATCTCGGCGTCGCCAAGTCAATGGTCGATGCCGTCGGGGAGACGATGACAGCCGGCACACCGTCCTATATGGCGCCAGAGCAAGCAATGGGTGTGACGCCGCTTGATCGGCGGGTCGACATCTACTCGCTGACCGCGGTGACGTACGCCATGCTGACCGGTCATCCGCCCTTTGTCGTGCGAAACATCGCCGACATCATGGCGCGGAACATCTCCCAGCCGCCGCCCCCAATCGCCGAACGGCTAGGCGCCCCTAGGACGCTTGACACCGTCATGCTGTCCGGGCTTGCTGCAGATCGGAATCGTCGTCCACCAGCCGCCCTGCGATTGGCGGAGGCATTGGAGATGATCGCCGCCCAAATGGAGGCTGCAGCATCCGCGCAGCCGCCACAAACGATCACCACCACACATCCCTCGTCCCGGCTACAGCCGACGATCGCTCTGGCGCGCTACCCGATGAACCAGGTCGCGGCACCGACGCCACAAACCGCCCCGCCTGCTCGTCCGGTGTCGTACTACGTCTTTCTGGCCCTTTGCGCGCTCGCCCTGTTCGCCGTTTCGATGTTCGTCACGATCCTCGTGCTGGGTTGAACTGATTGCGCACAACGTTGATTGCTCCGCTCGCTGACGCTCGCTCCGCGCGCGTCAACCGTCACCGGCTCAATGAGGCGCGAACTCATTGCGCACCGTGCCGATGCGAAGTGAGGTAAGCACCGCGAGCAGTGCGACAACGGCCATGGAGATCTCCACCACACCGAAGGTCAAGGCAAGATTTCCCGTCGGATGCAGCGCCGCAAAAATGGTGCCGGCAACGCCGATGAAGATAGCCGAGCCAAGAGCGTCGTAGACGTTCAGCGAAGAGCCGTTCCTGCCCTGATCGCTGGGCGCAGAGAGACTCATCACGGCCAAGGAGGTGCTGGAGGTGGCAAGGCCCATGCCGAGTCCGCTGAAGATCCAGCTCACCGCCACCAAGCCGTACGGGACCTTGGGAAAGAAGGCGACCAGACTAACCAGCGCCAAGCCGAATGCCACTGAGCCGCAACCCAGAGTGATGAGCACATCCCGCCGGATTCGCAGCCAGGTACGGGACTGCAGCCAGGAGCCGACAGTCCAACCGATTGCACCGACGGTCAGCACCGCCCCTGCTTGGAAGAGCGGAACCGACCGCTGCTCGACCAGCATTAGCGGCACAAAGGCCTCAGCACCAAAGAATGCGCCCGGCAGCAAGCCGCGCGTTTGGATGACCTGTGACAAACCGCGACGGAACCGTAAAAAGCCGGGCGGCATGAGTTGCGGTAGTGCTGCCAGAAGCATCGCTAGACCAGCAATGAGCAGACCCAGGCCAACCCAATCCAACCGCTGACCCGCGAGTTGCAGAGCCGCTGTAGCGCAGCACAGAAGCACTGCCGCCCACAATGGTGCCGGTTTTTGGGGTGCCGGTTTTTGGGGTGCTGGTTTTGACGCTGGTCCGGAGGAGGCGTCGCTGCTGCTTGGCCGAGGCAGACGCATCATTCGTCGCAGGCTTGGCAGTGCCATCACAGCACCGAAGATCACCAGAGGGATCACGGCGAAGAACACCCAATGCCAGCTCAAATTGTTGGTCAGCCACGCCGAAGCCGGTGGGCCCACGAATGATGGCAGCACCCAAGCGGTCGAGATGTAGGTGAACATCTTGGGCCGCTGGGTGAGGCTGTAGGCCTGCGCGACACACACGAAGATCGCGACGTTCATGGTGCCGCTGCCAAGTCCCTGCACCAGCCGGCCTGACACGAGTTGTGCCATGTGCTGCGCGGTTCCTGACACCACTAGTCCGGCAAGAAAGATCACCAGCCCGGCCAGTAGGGGTTTGGCCGGTCCGATGCGATCGCTCAGCCGGCCGCAGACAACCGTGGCGAACAGCATCCCAATCAAGAACAGCGAAAACGCCCAGGCATAGTAGTTGAGGCCGTTGAGATCACGAGCAGCTACCGGCATTGCGGTGGCAACCGAAATGGTCTCGAATGCGATGGCAACGATCGTGGCGCAAAGACCAATCGTGAGTGCACGCTGAGAGACTCGTGGCGCCGCTTCGCTGGCGGTCTCGGTGGTCTCCTGCGTGGCCATTCCCCCAGTCCACCACTTGTCGGCCACTGGTCGAGCATCGCGCGGACTGATCCGCGCATTTCGACGCTCGTAAGCTGTGCAGTGACTTGGCTGTGGGTTCACTGTTTAAACTGGCCAGCGTGAGTCAGCAACCAGCCCCAGGTGCCGAAACGATCGTCGATGAGCGCACGCAGGAACGCCCGGATTACCGCGTTGAGGAGGGTGATCACGAGCGCTTCTCGCACTACGTGCCGAAGGACAAGCTGACCGAGGCGATGGTGATGGGTACGCCGGTCGTCGCGCTGTGCGGCAAGGTATGGGTACCGAGCCGTGATCCTGAGCGGTTCCCCGTTTGTCCGGAGTGCAAGGAGATCTGGGAATCCCTGGAACCGGGCGGCGAAGACTGACTTCATCACACCTGAGGACCTACTTCCCTGCCATTACGCGGCGTAGACCTCTAGTCTGACGCCATGGATTCCGCGGCCGACAGCCAGCGAACTCTGGTGCTTGTCCGACACGGGAAGTCCTCCTGGGATCTCGATGTGGATGATCATGAGCGACCGCTGTCGGCGCGTGGGCGACGCGACGCCGAGGAGATCGGCCGCTGGCTCAGCGAACGATCACTGCGTCCAGACCTCGTACTCTGCTCGACGGCCACCCGTACCAAGCAGACCTGGGAGTACGCGATGGCGGGGGGCGCTACCGCCGGCGAACTGCAATATCGGCGTGAGATCTACCACGCCTGGGTGCCTGAGCTGTTGAGCTTGATACGAGATGTGCCCGAGGAGACACACACGTTGTTGGTGCTCGGACACGCCCCAGGCATTCCTGACCTCGTCGAGCACATCTGTGTGCGCACCCAGTCACGGGATTGGGCTCAAATGGACAGCAAGTTCCCTACCAGCGCATTAGCGGTCGTTCACGTGCGTGGACCTTGGAATGAGCTTGGAAAAGCACGCGCCGACCTGGCGAGTTTCGTCGTGGCGCGCGGCTGATCTTTCGTCTCGCTGCTTGCTGCAGCGTGCAGGTCGAGAGAGCTGGTTACGCGGAGAGCGGCTCCGCGTTCGCGACTAGATCAGCAACGAAAGCCAGCTTCGCGATCACTGGGCCGCCTAAGACGAAGGGATACAGGTCAGCCTTGCCCATGCTCCGGTTGATCTGGTTCAGGCCTTTGGTTAATGGCAACCAGGTCTCGGCAACCACCTGGGGCATCGATCGTTTCAGCAGCACGACTCGTGGCGTCTTGGAGTCCTCTTGCACTGAGGATGCATCGCGGTCCTGATCAGGTTGTGGCAGCATTCCAAATTCGGCGGCCGTTTGCAGTGTGTCTGCAATGTGCAGCAAGTGACCGAACACTTCCGCAAAGTCCTCAAGTGGATGCATGGTTGCATATGCACTGATGTAGCGATCTTGCCAATTGTGACCGCCGCCGCCGGCGTAATGACGCTGCAGAGCCTCCTCATAGGAGATGGTTTCGTCTCCGAAGAGTTCCCGGAATTCCTCACGGCGGTCAGGGGTCAGTGCCAGCAGCTCGGAGTAGTAGTGGCCGACCTCATGCCGGAAATGCCCCAGCACCGTGCGGTAAGGCTCGTCCATGCTCTCGCGCAAAG
>JBKPEY010000033.1:0-3570 GCA_046744405.1 Actinomycetota bacterium | reverse complement strand
ACTACATCCGCACATGAGTGGGACTCGCCGCTGGAGTCTAGCGGATGCGCTTCGATTGCCTCAGAGCAGATGCAAGAAGCCAAGGCGGCGGCTTTCTGAGATACATATGCTTCCCGCTCGGGAACGCAGATACAAAGGAAGAGGACACCATGACACTCGGATTTGGCCAGGTCGTCATCGACTCGCAGCGCGCAGACGACATTGCCGCGTTCTGGTCGGCTTTTTTGGAGCGCCCGGTCAGGGACGGTGCCAACCAGTTCTTCGCGATGATCCCGGCGTCGGACGACCGCAGCTTCCCCGCGCTGATGTTCCTAGCGGTACCCGAGCCGCGACAAGGCAAGAACCGAATGCACTTTGATCTCGTGGCAACCGACATCCAGGCGGCGGTGGAACGGGCGGTCTCCCTCGGCGCGACCAAGGTTGCTGACTTCGATGAGTACGGAACGAGATGGACGACCATGACCGATCCCGAGGGCAACGTCTTCGACATTGGACTGCCGCCCTCGGGAAGCGAATCGGCCGGCTAGGACCTCGATCAAACTTCTCGGGGAAATCCCGGACCCCTGCTGAGCTGGCCCTGGAAGCATCGACGAGCTCTCGGCCCGGTCATCAGGCCAGGACTAGCGTGGAGGCATGACCGAGGGCGTCCCCGAACCAACGAATGTTGGCCCCATCGCCGGTGGCTATCTCCGAGCGTCTGACGCCGATCGGGAGCAGGTAGCCACCTTGTTGAGCACGGCGTACGCGGAGGGCCGGCTGACTCGGGAGGAACACGCCGAGCGCGTCGACGAATTAATGGCCGCCAAGACCTTCGACGACCTCATCCCGATCACGCGCGATCTTGTCATAGTCGCTTCGCCCGCTCCCGTCGCAACCCCGCAAGCGGCGGACCGCTTCACGATCGACACCACAGGACAGAACCGCCAGCCCGACAAGATGATCGCGATCTTTGGCGGCGCCAGCCGTAGCGGCAAATGGCGGGTTCGAAAGAACATCCAGGCGCTCACTTTGTTTGGCGGCATGGATCTTGATCTTCGCGAGGCGATCTTCGAAGCGCAGGTGGTCGAGATCTCAGGTTTTTGGTGCTTCGGAGGCCTGGACATCAAGGTGCCAGCAGGCATCGATGTACAGGACCAGACCGCTGGAATCTTCGGCGGCACCGACGTGCGCGATATTGGCGAGCCAGCGCCGGGCGCACCGACCTTAGTGATCAAGGGCGTAACATTATTCGGCGGCATCTCGATCCGCGGACCAAAGTCAAGTAAGAAGTGGACCAGTAAGTAAAAAAAGTCGACCAGCAACGGGACTGCCACCAACAAGTTGATGTGAACGGCCGCGCACCTTCCCCGTGCGCGGCCCGCCGCCCCGTTGGCCTTGACCCGCAAGCATGGATGCGACACGTAGCCTGAATGTTGCTATGGAAGAACTGTTTGCGCCGCCGGCGTACGAGTGGCAGCGGCTTTCCCCGAAGTACCGCTCGATGCGCACCTTGACCAGCCTGATCGTGCCACCCATGCTCTTCACGATTCCAGCGGTGATCGTCGGAGTTGCCTCGGGCAAGTGGTGGATCTCCGGGATAATCTGGGCTGTCGCCATCGTAATCGTGATCATCAGGTTGGCATTTGTCACTCGCAGCTGGCGCTCGTGGGGCTATGTGGAACGAGAAGATGATCTCTACATCACGCACGGGGTGATGTTCCGGAACTTGATAGCGGTGCCGTACGGCCGCATGCAGCTCGTCGAGGTCGAGTCCGGCCCGCTTGAACGTGCCTACGGCCTAGCCTCGGTCAGCTTGAAAACAGCCAGCCCTGAGACTGGTGCTCGCATCCCGGGGTTAACGCCTGAGGAGGCAATACGACTGCGCGACCGGCTGACCGAACTGGGCGAAGCACACGCTTCAGGGTTATGAGCGCCTCGCAGCCACAGCACACCTCGTCTGCCGACACCGATGTCACCACGACGGCGAGCACACCGGATCCGGCCACTGGACCGCTCAAGCCAACTGAGCGACCGCATCCGCTCACCCCATTCGTGCGTGGGTGGCTGGTATTTGTTGCGATCGCCATTGGCTGGGGTCGGGAGATCATTACCAGCACCGGCGAAAACCAGTTCCAGCTGCGCGGCCTGCTCTGGATCCTGCCTGTGCTCGGCATCGTCGTGCTGCTCGCGGCAATCGCGGGCTTCTTTTCCTGGTACTTCACCCGATTCGTGATCGATGATGAAGAATTACGGATCGATACGGGCGCGATCTTCAAGAAATCGACGAAGATTCCTTTCGAGCGCCTTCAGTCGGTCGACATCGTGCAGCCGCTGGCAGCCCGGATTTTTGGGCTCGCCGAGCTGCGGCTGGACGCCGGCAACAGCACCACCAAGCTGCGCTATCTGACACGCAGTAAGGCGTCTCGATTCCGCGACTATCTGCTCACTCGCGCGCACGGCCATCAGGCCAGCATCCGTGATCTCGATCAACAATCTGTGGCAAGCGTCTTCACCGATCTCGGAATGAATGATCAGCCGCTGGTTCAGGTCACGCCGCAACGGCTGATCTTCAGTTTCCTGCTGTCAACGGAGTGGCTGATTCCCGCATCCATTTCGATCATCATCTTTGCCGGCACCGTAGCCTTTGAGATGGTTCCGCTGGCGCTGGGCGCCCTGATTCCCTTGCTGATCGGCATGCTGTCACTGATCTGGCGGCGAGTGATCGGAATGTTCAACTTCACTCTGGCCGAGTCGCCGCGTGGCCTCCGGATCACCCGCGGCCTGACCAATTTGACGAGCCAGTCGGTGCCGATCAACCGCATGCAAGGCGTCAAGACCAGCCAACCGCTGCTCTGGAAACCCTTCAGCTGGTATCGGGTTGACATCGACATCCTCGGCCACGCCCAGAACGACGGTGAGAACAGTGAGTCGACCGCGTCGAGCGTGCTGCTTCCGGTCGCGAGCGCCGATGAAGTCGAACTCGCTTTGGCACGCGTGTTGCCGGGTTTCGATCTTGACGGCATCGCGCTCCATCCATCGCCCAAACGCGCTCGCTGGCTTCGGTGGTTCGACTTCTGGACACTGCGCTACGGCTGGGACGATCGGACGTTGATCACCGAGCAGGGCTGGCTCACCCACGTACGGGACATGGTGCCGCATGCCAAGACCCAGTCCGTACGAATCGAGCAAGGACTCCTGCAACGGCTGCTCAGGCTGGCTGATGTCCATGTCCACACGCCGCGAGGGCCGGTGAATGCCGTTGCGCATCAGGTTGATGAACAGATTGCTCGTGAGTTGGCGCTGAGCCAGCTGGATCGCGCTCGAGCCGCGCGTGCCGCCGAACGCGAGCACCGCGCGGTGCAGGCGGTGCCCGCTGATGATCATCGAGGCGAACTGGAGCTGCTCGCGGCGTTCGGTACCGGCCGTGATCACATACTCGGCTCAGGTGGTGAGAGTGAAGTATTTGCTCTTGATCATGACCGGGTGCTGCGACTCTATCGCGGCCGCCACGAAGGGCCGCAGCGCACGGCTGCACAGCTGCGGTCACTCTATGACAGCTGGCGCGGTATCGACATCGGGATCGAGCTTCCG
>JBKPEY010000242.1:0-5077 GCA_046744405.1 Actinomycetota bacterium | reverse complement strand
GAGGCCAGTCCCGCGACCGTCTCTCCGAGCCGGGTTGTCGTAGCGACGACTGGAACAAGGAGTCGATCGACACAGAGCGCGGCAATCGCGCGTAAGTATGCCGTCGGAGTTGCTTCTGTTGCCGCAGCAGCGATCAGGCGGCGGGTATCGGGCGACGCTTCGCCCGTATCACCGGGAAAGCCGGAGGCTGTCAGCTGTCGTTGGTGATTCACGTCTCCACCCTCATTCGGGGGGAGCCGGGTGCTCTCCCCCATCGCTACCCTCAGCTGCGCGTGGCACATTGGGAGAATGCCTGCTGTTGATACCGTACTGCTGCCGCTCTGCGTCGGACTCACGCTGCTGGGCGTGATCGCTACCGGGATCGCCTGGCGGCGAGGGAACAAAGGCCGGGTCATTCAAGGCATCGGCTTGGCACTTGCCCCAATCGCGTTGTACTTCAGCGGACTTCTCAGGTTGCTGTGGAATGCCATCGTCGCCGTCGGAACCTGGGCATCCAAGATCATCTTCTCACCGGCCGTATGGTTCGGCCTGTCGTTGCTCGGCGTCTGCATAGTGCTGTGGGTAGTAGGCGGATTCATCGGCCGCCGATCCTCTGCTGCCAAGAGCAAAGAAGTGAGCGCCCAGTCGACCGCCGGTGCGCTGCCGACCAAGAAGGGTGCGACCAAGTCTGGGCGAGCCCAGCCCCCGATCGATGAGGAGATGGCCGAGATCGAGGCGCTACTGAAGTCCCGCGGCATCGAGTAACACCGACTTGTCAGAATTTCACACCAAGTATGGTGCTGAGATTCTGACGAGTCTGCGTTGGTTAGGGAGCTGCGAGGAAGCGGCGGTGGCGTACCCGGAGTTCGTTTACCGCTGCCGTAGCAAGCGCGCCGTCGACCGCTTGAATACCCATCAGCTGGCGTTTGTCAGCATCCAAATCGGCCTCGAAAGGCCGGCCATCGACAGGTTTCAGCAACAGTTGAGCCCAGGGATCACCGGGCCGCAGGACGATCTTGTGCACACGCTCCCAGGGCACCAGATGTGTCCGCAGAGCGTTGCGGATTTTAAGGCCGGATTCATTGGCGCGTACGTAGCTGCTGGCCAGAATGGCCATGATTGCAATGGGAAATGCCAAGATGACGAGCAGCGCCAACCGATGCGTCAGCGGGAACTGCGTGCGAATCTCCGCCGGTAGCAGCAGCCAGCCGATGGCCGCGATCACGCAAAGTGCGATGCTGGCGATAATTGCGATCATTCGTACGCGACGAGGCCGCGCTACGTAGATGGTGTGATCGAGATCTTGATCAGCCACAGGTAACGACGCTAGATGCGACAGGCGGCGATGTCGGTCACCAGAATCGCGCGCGCGCCGAGGGCCCACAGGTCGTCCATGATCTGCTGCGCATCAGCTCGTGGCACCATAGCGCGAACCGCCCGCCACCCTTCCTTCGCCAATGGCGATACAGTCGGTGACTCCAGCCCAGGTGTAATCGCGCAGGCCTCGGCCACCAAGGCATCGGTGACGTCGTAGTCCATCATCACGTAGTTGCGGGCGACCAGAACGCCGTTCAGGCGGCGCTCCAGCTGATCCAAACCCGACGGCGGCTCTGCACCCGCACGGCAAATCAAGATCGCTTCTGAATCGAGAATCGGATCGCCGAACAACTCCAGTCCGGCTTCTCGCAAGGTCGTGCCGGTTTCGACGACGTCAGCAATGACATCGGCGACTCCGAGCCGGATTGCGGTTTCGACGGCACCGTCCAATGCAATCAGTCGGGTCGTGACGCCGTGATCGTCGAGGTAGGACTCAACAAGGCCCGGGTAAGAGGTGGCCAACCGAAGATCGTGTAACTGGTCCACCGACATCTCGGTGCCCTGCGGCGCGGCGAAGCGGAACTTGCTACGGCCGAATCCGAGCCGCATTACCTCGATGGCGTGCGCACGCGAATCAAGCAACATGTCCCGACCGGTAATGCCCACATCCAAAGTGCCTTCTCCGACATACACAGCAATGTCTCGAGGGCGCAGGTAAAAGAACTCGACGCCGTTCACTTCGTCGAGAAGCGCCAGTTCCCCCCCGTTGGAGCGTTGGGCATAGCCGGCCTCGCGCAGCATTTCGGCCGCCGGTTCTGACAAAGCGCCCTTGTTGGGCACGGCGACCTTGATCAGCGGCTTCTCCATGCCAGGCAAGGTCGAATTCACGGCCCTCATCCTAGGTGCGCGCTCACAGCTTCTCGTAGATGTCTTCGAGGTCAAGATCAAGCGCCAGCATGAGCACCTGAATGTGGTACAGCAGTTGGCTGATCTCGGTAGCCGCCTGATCCTTGGTCTGATACTCGGCAGCCATCCACACCTCGGCCGCCTCCTCGACGATCTTCTTGCCGATCTCGTGTACGCCGGCCTCGACCCGCACCACCGTCGAGGAGTTCGGGTCATGACCAGCGACCTTTGCGGAGAGCTCGTCAAAGAGGCTGTCGAAGGACTTCTGAGCGGTCACGGCGGTCAGCCTAGTGTTGTCACTTCCCCCACTTGTCAGAACTGAGCAGCGCTATGGCACTTCTCAGTTCTGACAACTCGGCGGATGGTCAGCCGACGGTTTCCACCGCTGGTGAGGCGACGCTGGGAGTTACTTCGGCCCGTTCTCGACGTTCGATCCGGAGCCACGACACGAAGCCGATGACGCAGAAGCCGCCGTAGACGATGTACATGATCGCCGAGGGGTAGTACCCGGCGACCAGAAGCAGCGGGACGCCAACGGCATCAACTGCGATCCAGATCAGCCAGAACTCAACCCAACCGCGAGCCATGCCGTACGTGGCCAGGATCGAACCCGTCAAGATCCAGGCGTCCGCCAGCGGGCCCCACGATCCGAGTGCCTTCAACCCGAAGTAGAAGATCGTGGTAAGTGCCATGGCGCCAACGAGGAGTTGCAGGCGGCCGTTGACACCAGCCCATTTCGGCCGCACGCCGACGCCCTCCTCGGCATGCGACTTCCGGTACTGATACCAGCGCACCCAGCCGTACACGCTGACGATGATGAAGAAGATCTGCCGGCCGGCCTGGCCCCACAGATCCAGCTTCTGAGGTGTGTCGAAGGGGCCGCCAATGGCGGTTCCGACGAAGACGGTGAACAACAAGACGTTGCCCACAATGCCGACGGGCCACGCGGCGACCTTGCGCCACATGCCCAGCAGAGCGCTTGCCAACCCGAACCCATTGCCGATGATCTCCCGCCACAGAATGACGCTCGAACCGACATGGAGTTCGGCCTTCAGCAACCGCAGGAGTACTTCTTGGAGATCCATGTGATCCCTCCACTCATCCGGTCGCACGAATGCCGGGGTGGAAGAGCACCCATCGTCCCGCTGAACCGGAGACGATGACGCACTCGCGTGAACCTCCCATCCGGACTTTCACCGTCGGTCGTGGAGTTTCACCACATCAACCCTCCACTGGAGGCAGAGGGGTCGCGGACTATCACCGCCGGTTCGGAATTGCACCGACCCCGGTACACGCGCGAGTTCTCAACTCGTCGCGCTTACTCTACTCCGACTTGTCGGTGAGCTAGAGCGTGACGCCTAGCAGGGCTTCGCAGGCGCGGGCGACCAGCGCAGGCGCTTCGGCATCGTCGCTGTCGATGGCCATTGATGCCCCAGCCCAGGCGTCGACGGCGGCGAGCGCCGACGGCGCGTCCAGATCTTGTGCCAGCGCGGCACGCAACTGGACCAATACCTCATCGGCGTTCAGGCCGGCGGTTAGCCGGACCGCCTCCCGCCACCGGTTCAAGCGGCCCTGGGCAGAGATCAGCAGCTCATCGCTCCAGTCCCAATCCTCGCGATAGTGGTGCCCGAGCAGAGCGAGTCGGATAGCCATTGGGTCGACACCAGACCTTCTCAGCGCCGACACGAACACCAAGTTGCCCCTGGACTTCGACATCTTTTCGCCATCCAGACCAACCATGCCGCTGTGCAGGTACGCCTGGGCGAATGGTTGATCGGTGGCCACTCGGCCTTGGGCGGCACACATCTCGTGGTGAGGAAAGATCAGATCGCTGCCACCAGCTTGCACATCGAAGGCTGCGCCGAGCAGATCAAGGGCAATAGCTGTGCACTCGATGTGCCAGCCCGGCCGGCCGGCGCCGAGAGCGGACGGCCAACTGGGCTCACCATTGCGGGCATGGCGCCACACCAGGCAGTCCAACGGAGCCTTCTTCCCTGGTCTGTCCGGATCACCACCACGCTCGCGGAAGATCGCAATCGCCTCATCCTCAGGAAGGCGGGAGAGCGAGCCAAACTCGAAATCACTTGCCTGCGCGAAGTACAAATCCTCAAAATCCCGGTCGTCGACCGGATAGACGGCGTGACGGCCCTGTAGTTGCTCGATCAGGTCGACGGTCAACGGGATCGACTCCACCGCGCCGACATAGTGCCTCGGAGGGAGCACATTCAGTGCCGCCATGTCGGCTGCGAACAGCCTGGTCTGCTGCTCTGCCAGCACAGCCCAATCGATGCCGATGTCGGCTGCACGTTCCAGCAAGGGATCGTCGATATCGGTCACATTCTGGACGTAATTGACCGCAAGACCGCGATCGCGCCACACGCGGTGGAGCAGATCGAAGGCGATGTAGGTGTTCGCGTGGCCGATGTGGGTGGCGTCGTATGGAGTGATTCCGCAGACGTACATGCGCGCAGTTCCATTGTCTGGGCCGATGGGCACCAGTCGTTGGGCGGCGGTGTCGAATGCTTGCAGCGGATGAGCTGCTGATGACGGCGGGAGCCTCGGCATCAGACGGGAGCTCCAAGCCTGCATGGCGTCACACTATCCGGCTGCCGTACGGCGCCCGGTGAAACGCGTGTGCGCCGGCTCGCGAAAGTGGCCTACTGTCGATGTGAGGCACGTGCCACAAGTGATTGAGCCTCGTCTCATCGGTCCAGAGCGCACGGCGCTGGCCAGGTGATCTGAAACCTCGACGATGTAGCCGCGATTAGAACGGTGGCCAGGGAATCGAGGGCCACTCACCGCGGGGGCGTGGCATCCGCCGCCGGCTCAGCAGCAGGTCTGCACGGCGTACCAGCGCTGCGATCTCCCGATCAGT
>JBKPEY010000225.1:0-1551 GCA_046744405.1 Actinomycetota bacterium | reverse complement strand
TCCGTGATCTTGCCGCTGCAGGTATTACAACTGACTGGAGCATTCAGCCTGGGCGCTGGTCGCTGCTGGCCGGCACAGAGGGCGGGCTCGCCATGCAGCGCGTGCTCAATGCGATCGGTGTCGACAGGGACGGTCTTACCGAACTGGATGCGGCGGCGCTCGACTCGCCTCAGGGTCGGGTGCGGATCGAGGGCATTGGAACTGATGCAGTTCATCTGCGCAACATCGGCGATGGCGTCACGCCGGGCGAGATCTGGCGTGCCGTCGTCGAAGCGACCACTGAGCAGGTCACGAAGCTGCACAACTCGATGACAGACATCGTGGGCAAGCATCGAGAGATCATCGTCACGGGCGGATGGTCACACAGCACCGCTCTGCTGGCTGCAAAACGTCGCAGGCTCGGCGACCTTCGACTGTCGCCGGTCTATGAGGCAGGTGCGCGGGGGGCGGCAATCTACGCCGGCCGGGCCGCTGGCGCTCTGAAATCAGACGAAGTCTTTCCGGGCCCGATGGTGCACGCATGATCGTGACCTTTACGCCCAATCCCAGCTTGGACCGCACCTTGTTTCTTCACACCTTCACCCGTGGGGTGGTCAATCGGTGCACTGGAACGCTGGTCGAGCCGAGTGGCAAAGGCATCAATGTTGGCTTGGCGCTGCACGGCCATGGTGTGCCAGTTCTTGCCGTGTTTCCGGTAGGTGGTCCGGCCGGAGATCAGCTGCTCCAATTGCTCGACCTTGCCGGCCTGCCTTACCGGCCCGTGCCCATCACCGGCGCCGTCCGGACCAATGTGTCGATGATCGAGGCAGACGGCACCACTAGCAAACTCAATGAGCCGGGACCTGCCTTAACCTCCGAAGAGGCTGCCGAACTCATCCACACCATGATCGATTCCTGCAGTACTGCCGACTGGCTTGTGATCTGCGGAACTCTGCCGAGCGGGTTTTCCGAAGGCCACTTGGTGGAAGCGATAGGGAGAGCGCGCTCCGCCGATATGCGCGTAGCGGTGGACACCTCGGGGACAACGCTCCGCGCTGTGTTGGATGCCACACCAGAACTGCTGAAACCGAATACGCACGAGTTAGCCCAGGTAACTGGTCGACTGTTGCAAACAATCGGTGACGTGACGGCCGCTGCGAATCTGCTGCTGGCGAAGGGGCTGGGTACGGTCTTGGTCAGCCTTGGTCGAGACGGCGCAGTCCTCGTCGACCTCAACGGGGCACTACATGGACGTACCGGGACTTTGGCTGCGGTCAACACTGTGGGTGCAGGTGATGCATTCCTGGCCGGCTATCTCGCGGCAGCTGCCATTGGGTCGCCGCCCGCAGATCGGCTCACCTTGGCCTTGCGATGGGGCGCGACAGCCGTTCAACACCAGGGCACGCTGTTCTCACAGGTGGATGAGCGCATTCCCGTGTTCGTCGCTGCGGCGGATCCCAGTGTCACGCTCAGCGAGCCGGCTGCTCCCTGACCAGGATCCTGAACCGATCAACCCGCAGGGCCGGGCACCGCCATGATCGACAGCTTCTGTGGCGCGTACTAGCGATAGTT
>JBKPEY010000315.1:0-4315 GCA_046744405.1 Actinomycetota bacterium | reverse complement strand
TCCGCGCATGAATACGTAGCATCCGGGGATGTGCGGGACCCCCTTGCCGCCATAACGCTGCTGGAACGCCGAAGGCGTCTCACCGACGAGCGCTCGGAACTTCGCACTGAATGACCCAAGGCTCGTGTAGCCCACCAACATGCACACTTCGGTGACTGTCAGGTTTGTAGCACGCAGCAAGTCTTGGGCGCGCTCGATGCGGCGGTGCGCAAGGTACTGCGCGGGAGTTTGGCCGTACTCCGCGCTGAAGCTGCGGATGAAGTGATGCTTCGACACCCCGGCGCATTCGGCGACGACGGCGACATCGAGGTCGTCGGCGTAACAGCTATCCATGAGGTCACGAGCGCGACGCAGATGCGGAAGCAGATCAGACGGCGTGGGCATGCTCGACAAGCACTATATCGATCACCCGCAGCGCCGCCGCCGCTGCCGCTGGATCGGGCGTGTGATTGCATCAAGTGGTGACCCAGCCTGGACTGGCGCGACGGCTTGGCACCTTTGATGCGGTGATCATCGGGCTCGGCTCGATGCTGGGTGCGGGAGTGTTTGCCGCCTTTTCTCCGGCGGCTGCCGCAGCTTGCGCTGGGCTGCTGATCGGACTTGGCATTGCCGCTCTGGTCGCCTACTGCAATGCCACTGCCTCGGCCCAGCTCGCCGCTCAGTATCCGACCTCCGGCGGGACCTACATCTACGGCCGGGAGCGGCTGGGGCCGTGGTGGGGCTTCTTGGCTGGCTGGGGATTCCTGATCGGGAAGATCGCCAGTTGCGCAGCGATGGCGCTGACTTTCGCGGTCTATGTCGTGCCAGGAATGTGGCAGCGGCCAGTTGCTATCACGGCAGTGATCATTTTCGCAGCGATCAACTATCACGGGATCACTCGGACGGCGATGCTGACCAAGATCATCGTCGCGGTGGTGCTCGGCACGCTGGCGCTGGTGGTCGCCGCTTCGATGAGCGGCCCGAGCACGCTGGCATCGGTTCAGTCTTGGCAGCTCTTGGCCGGTGGCTGGTACGGCATCCTGCAGTCAGCCGGCCTGTTGTTCTTCGCTTTTGCCGGGTACGCCCGGATTGCCACTCTGGGCGAGGAGGTGCGCGACCCCGAACGCACCATCCCGTTAGCGATCTTGATCGCTCTCAGCATTGTCATTTTGATCTATCTCGCAGTTGGCGTCTCGAGCTTGGTCGGCCTCGGCCCAGCCGGTGTCGCCGCCACTCCGGCGCCGCTCGCCGCGGCTGTGCAGGCATCCGGTTGGGCGTGGGCCAGCTTGCTGGTACGGCTCGGGGCCGCTGCGGCGGCGCTCGGTGCTCTGCTCGCTTTAATCGCTGGAATCGGGAGAACCACGCTGGCCATGGCGCGGCACGATGATCTGCCGCGCTGGTTGGCCGCGGTCCACGAACGTCATCAGGTGCCCCATCATGCCGAGGTTGCGGTAGCCGCTCTGGTCTGCATTCTGATCTTGTTCACCGATCTGCGGGGCGTGATCGGGTTCTCCTCATTCGGGGTGTTGCTGTATTACCTGATCGCCAACCTGGCCGCCTACACCCAAGCCCCCGAGCGGCGTCGATTTCCGCGAATCCTGCAGATCATCGGGGTGCTCGGCTGCGGCACTTTGGTGCTGACGTTGCCGTTGCGCGCCGTGCTTACCGGAGCATTGGTCTACGTCGTTGGGATCTGCTATCGAGCCATTCGGATGTTGATCAACGCGAAGAGCCGGGGCCGTACCGAAGGGTCGTAGTCTCACGACGGCGGTCGTCGAATATCGTCAGGCTCGTGCCCAATAGCTTGCTTATCGTCCATGTCGATGTCGCTGTCGTGCCTGATCAGCTTCAGGGCTTTCTCGACGCGACTGAGGAAAACGCCCGGGACAGTCGCAAGGAGCATGGGGTGGTCCGATTCGACGTACTGCATGATCGCGAAGACCCGACTCATGTCGTACTTGTGGAGATCTACAAAGATGAGGCGGCTGCGGCGGCACATAAACAGACCGGGCACTATCAGCGCTGGCGCGACATCGTGGCACAGATGATGGCCCGGCCACGTGCGTCGACCCGGTACGTCAACACCTCTCCCGAAGACGCGGACTGGTAGCGAATGGTTCGCTTCGATCTCACTCTCCCGGGCGACATACGTTTCGGTGCCGGCAGGGTCAGCGAGGTGCCGGGCGCACTTGCCGATCTTGGCGCGAACAGAGTGCTGGTTATCACCGGTCGCACGACATCGCGAGCCGATGGAATCCGGGCGGCGCTCAACGCGGCCGACATGTCGAGCATGGTGTTAGGAGTCGCGACCGAGCCGTCAATTGAGCGGGTGCGTGCGGCTGTTGACCTGGCATTGGAAACGGGTTGCGATGCCGTCATCGGATTCGGCGGCGGTAGCGCCCTGGATGTCGCCAAAGCCGTTGCCGTGCTGGCTAGATCAGGCACCGACCCGATGGATCATTTGGAGGTCATCGGCGCCGGCCGACCGATCGAGCGGCCAGGTTTGCCGTGCGTTGCGGTGCCGACAACTGCTGGCACAGGTTCAGAAGTCACGCGTAACTCGGTGCTGTCCGGCGGCGGAGTCAAGGCGAGCTTGCGAAGCCCGCTGATGTTACCCAAGCTGGCCGTTGTCGACCCCGACCTGCTCGTCGGCGTGCCGAAGCCGACTATCGCCGCAAGCGGCATGGACGCGCTCTCGCAGCTCATCGAGCCCCTGCTCTCGCAGCGCGCCCACCCGTTCACCGACGCACTGGCCCGGGAGGGCATCCGGCGCTCAGCTCCATCGTTGCGTCGCGCATACCAGGAAGGGATGGATGATCCGGGCGTACGCGAAGACCTCGCGATCGCCAGCCTGTTCAGCGGGATGTGCCTTGCCAATTCTGGACTTGGAGCGGTCCATGGCTTGGCGGCCGCGGCAGGTGCGCGCTTGTCCGCGCCGCATGGCGCCGTATGCGCAGCTGTGCTCACCGCAGCGACGGACGTCAACCTGCGCGCACTCCGCGAACGGGCGCCGAATCATTTCGCGCTGCAGCGAATTGCTGAGGTCGCCAGCCTGCTGACCGGCCGGCCCGAGGCCAGCCCTGAGGACGCCATCGCCTGGCTAGCAGAACTGACTGCCGCCATGTCTATCCCTGGACTAGCGAGCTACGGCCTCAACCAGGACGCGATCGCGACGGTTGTGACGACCGCTCAGAGGGCCTCCAGTATGCGAGGAAATCCGATCGAGCTGAGTGATCAAGAAGTCACCGAAATTGTGACTCGTTCACTGTGACGCACTCATGAGATCTGGTACCGCGGTGCCTCTACGTAGTAGAAAGATGCGATGAGCCAGGGAGGTCAGCCATCGAGAGGACTCATCCCGCAAAGCGGTGAGACTGTCCCTACTACGCGGACATCGTCGGACGAGGCCGTCCGGGCAAGTCGACGCGAGGGACCACGTCCACCCACCTACGGCGGCTCGGGTTTACCACTGGACGATCGCTATCCATCGCGCGATGAGAGCTGGGCGAAGATGTCGGCGAAGATCCGCGACCGGGTAACAGAGTTAGCCGGCGAGGTGATCGAGTGGTTTGCATCGATGGATCCCTACTCCAGCGAGAGCCGACCGCGCGCGGTAGTTCTTGGCACTCGAGCCTTTTGCATTGTGGAACCGAGGATCGACGCCACCGGGCGGCCCGTGTACGAAATGAATCGCTATGAGTTCGTGTCCGGCTCGCATAAGACGGTTCCGATCGAGCACCGCCCTGGCCCGCGGGGCGGAGCGGCGGCCAGTGCGGCACCACACGCGGGACCGTCCCCGCTGCAGTCCAAGAGTGAACTCGGGCTGTCGTCGCGCGAAACCGGGCAGCTCGGGAATCTTCCACCCAAGGCTCAAGAGCTCCTGCAAGCACCTTTTAGCGCCAAAGACCCAGTCCGGCGGTGCGAGTACTGGTATTCAGGCCGTGCTAACCGTCTCGACACCTACATGTTCGTCCTAGCGGGGCGCCATTTCGTCACTGCTGCCGTGGGCAGTCAGCAGGTGCCGGTGGGCCACACTGTCGCCGATGCCCACTGGAATTTAACCTGTCACCGTTTAGCAGTGGACCGCGTCGTCGGATCCTGACATGCCCCCGAACTTCGCACACCTGGGAGGGCTCAACGCCTACGAAGTCCTGGGCATTGAGCCAACTGCCACGGCGGAGGAAATTGAAGCGGCTTATCGGTCGGCCATCAAGCGCCAGCATTCCGATACCGGAGGCGTGACCCGACTTGCCCAGTTGGTCAACGACGCACGTGATGCCCTGGTCAAGGATCGGGCATCCTATGACGTCTGGCTTCGCAACCAAGCCCGGCCGCG
>JBKPEY010000122.1:0-1678 GCA_046744405.1 Actinomycetota bacterium | reverse complement strand
TGACGGAGGAGGAAATCCGGGGTGAACAAATGTTCCTCGTCATGACGCATAGCGGTGGTGTAGGGCCATCACTGCCGACGCCGCAAGTGCGTGCCGCCCTGGCAGTTCGACTCAATGGGATCGCTCGAGGCGGCTCCGGTGTCTCACCTGCGGTAGCCGACGTACTGCTGGCGATGCTGAACGCCGGTGTCCATCCGATCGTTCCAGAGATCGCATCTGTCGGGGCGGCTGATCTTGGACAAATGGCGGGCATGGCTCAGGTCGCAGTCGGGCAAGGCCAGGCTGAATACCGTGGCGAGCTGCTTTCCGGAAACGAGGCGCTGAAAAGGGCTGGTATTGCGCCGCTGGTACTGAGCGGCAAGGACGGCCTGGCGTTGATCTCCGCTAACGGCGTATCGATCGGTCACGCCGCTCTGGTGGTCGGCCGTGCTGAACGGGCGAGCGGTGCTGCCGATGTTGCCGCTGCGTTCTCTATGGAGGCGACGTTGGCCAACCCGTCGATCATCCATCCCGCCGTCGGGCGCGCCAAGCCCATCCCGGGACAGGTCGCCGCCGCAGATCATCTCCGCGAGCTTCTGCAAGGAAGCGCACTCCTCGAGCCGGGTGCTGCGACATCAGTCCAAGATGCTTTGTCATTCCGTGTCGTACCGCAGGTCCACGGAGCGTTGCGGGAATATGTCACAGCCGCCCGGGACGCGGTGACGACGGAGCTGAACGCCTCCGATGACAACCCGCTGGCTTCCGTACCGGACCAGGCCATGATCAGCAACGGCAACTTTCATCCCATGGTGCTAGCCATCGCTTGCGACGCGTTACGCATCGCCGTCGCCCAGGTCGCGCAGTTGAGCGAGCGTCGGATGGCCCACCTCTGGGACGGCTGCATGCAGCAGTTGACCACGCCACCAACCATGCCCATGTACGGCCTCCAGCTGCGATATCCGGCAGCAGCGTTGTTCTCAGAGCTCAAGCAACTCGCCGTACCGGCGACTCTCGATACGCCCACGCTGGACCTCGGCGTTGAAGATCACGGCACCGCTGCACCGCTGAGTGCACGGAAGACCGACGCCGCCCTCGGCATGCTCGAGGACCTGGTGACAATCGAGCTCATGTTGGCTCACGACCTATTGGCCGTCGCCCAAACTCAGCACGTGCTGGGCGATGGCACAGACGAGGCCCTGCGCATGGTCCAGGAGGCGATTACGACGGCCGATCCGCGCGCCGACGCGGTCCATCGCGTACTGCGTGAACGCTTTCCTGTCAAGCAGGTGGATGAGTTCGCAGCCAGCGGCCGAAGTGCGGCACGGTGAAGGCGAGACTGCCACGCTCGGCCGAGTAGACCAGGCCCTTCTTCAGCAGGGCATCGCGCGCAGGCGAGAGCGAGGAGGGCTTGCGGCCTAGCAGATCGGCGACATCGGTGGTTGAGACCGGGGCGTCGGGGGCGAGATCGCTCGTCAGTCCTGCCATGGCACGCAGATAGTCGCGCTCGGCGGGCGTCGCCCGTTCGTATCGAGAACCGAAGAATCCTACGGCCAGCTCCGCCTCGGCCTCCGGTGCAGCCACCGCAACGTCGGCGGCGGTGATGGGCGAGCCGGGCGCATGGTCCCAGGCAGATTTCCCGTAAGCCTGGACAAAGTAGGGATAGCCACCAGAGGTGGCGCCCATCGCGTTGAGGGCCTCG
>JBKPEY010000480.1:0-5061 GCA_046744405.1 Actinomycetota bacterium | reverse complement strand
GTGCAGTCCCTCGACCGTGGCCTTGCGGTGATCCGTTGCTTCTCGGGTGAGCAGCCGCGACTGACGCTGTCGGAAGTGGCACGTCAGACTGGGTTGTCCCGGGCCGCGGCGCGACGTTCACTGATCACGCTGCAGACGCTCGGCTATGTCGGCAGTGATGGGCGCCAGTTCTACCTCACGCCGCGGGTGTTGACCCTTGGCTACTCCTACCTTTCATCGCTTTCCCTGGCAGATGTCGCACAGGCTCGTCTCAGTGACCTCGCCAATGAGGTGCACGAGTCCTGCTCGGCCTCAGTACTTGACGGGTTCGACATTGTCTATGTGGCCCGCGCGGCCACCAAGCGCATCATGACCATCTCTTTGTCTGTCGGCACACGGCTGCCCGCGTACGCAACCTCCATGGGCCGAGTGCTGCTTGCCGCCCTGTCAGGCGACCGGCTGGATGCCTATCTTGATACGGCAGCGCTTACCGCGCTAACAGATCGCACCATTGTTGATCAAGACCGGCTACGCGCAGAGGTAGCAAGAACGCGGGCTCGGGGATGGTGCCTGGTCGATCAAGAACTCGAGGACGGCGTGAGATCCATAGCAGTGCCCGTGCACGATTCAGCTGGCCGGGTAGTAGCCGCCGTCAACACGAGCGCACACGCCACTAGGGTGCCGCTGGCAACCCTGCAGAAGTCCTTTCTTCCCAAGCTCCGTTCCTGCGCTGCCGCGATCGATGCCGAGCTTCAAGCGGTGCTGTGACTGTCAGCTTTTCGGGCCGGATGGGGTCGGCACAGCAGTCGAGTGCGCGGCTTTGTCAGCGTTGGTAGACCACGAATGATGTCCGGTGGGCAAGCGTGTCGTACAAAGAACGTGCCGCTGCGTTGTACTCCTGAGTGAGCCAGTAGACCTTCGCCGCCCCGGATTCGTCGGCATACCGATACACGGCCTCGATCAGCTGGCGGCCGACGCCGCGGCCGCGGGAGGACCTGGTGATGTAGAGGTCCTCCAGATAGCAGGACGGACTCGATGCCCACGTCGTGGGATGCATGATCAGGTGCGCAAATCCGATCAGCTGCCCGTCCTGTTCGGCGAGAAGTCCGTGCACGGCAGAATCGCCGTCGATGAGCGCCGCCCAGGTCCGCTCGGTGACCTCCGGTGAGAGGACTGCACGGTAGAAGTCGAGGTAGCCCTGCCACAGCGGCTGCCAATTCTCCCGGTCGTCGGGCCTTATCGCTCTGATGATCATGTGTTTCACACCTGCCTTCGTACTTGGCGTCTAGCGACTTGGAACGTCAACACCCTCCCAGCAAAATGAAGTCCAGTGCTCCGACTTCGGCAGGATTAGGGGAGGATCGAGCTTGTGACGGCATGGCGTGATCCCGAAGTGATCAAACGGTTGTTGACGACGCCGGCGACCTGGGCCGTTGTCGGCCTGTCCGCCAACTCCAAGCGCACCGCGTACAGCATTGGCCAGTATCTGCGCGAGCAGCTCGGGATGAGCATCGTCCCAGTCAATCTGCGCGGTGAGGACTCCCTGGGCGAGCGGGGATATCGGCGGCTCGCTGACATCCCGGGGCCGGTTCAGGTCGTCGACTGCTTTGTGAACAGCCAGCTGGTCGGCGCGGTCGTCGACCAGGCGATCACTGAGAAGGATCGGCTAGGCATCGAGGCGGTGTGGCTGCAGCTCGGCGTTATCGATGAAGCCGCCGCCGAGCGAGCTCGGGCTGCTGGGCTGGATGTGATCATGAACACTTGTCCCGCTATGGAGGCGCCTGGCTAGGTCGTTCGGGCACCTGTCATGAGTCCGCCGTCGACCGGGAGGGTGTGTCCGGTGATCCAGGCAGCATCGCTTGAAGCAAGGAAGGCGACTGCAGCAGCGACGTCCTCGGGTTCACCGACGCGTCCGAGCGGATAGAGGTGGCGGAAGCGATCGGCTCCGCCCTCTTGTCTCTCCCAGTTTCGGGTTCTGACGGTTGCTGGCGCAACAGTGTTCACGCGGATGCCATCGGCAGCCAAACTGGCAGCAAGGTTGATCGTGAGGGCACCGATTCCTGCTTTCGCGGACGAGTACGGTTCGCTGCCCAGAGCGGCAAGGGCGTTGATGGAGCTGACGTTGACGATCGCAGGAGCCTTCGCGCTGCGTCGCAAGTGAGGAATAGCCGCCCGGCAGCATCGGACGACACCGAGAAGGTTGAGCTCGATCATCCGAACCCATACCTCATCGGTCGTCTCCTCGAATGTGCCGTGATGCGTATCGCCACCGGCCACGTTGATCACGACGTCAATTCGGCCGAGCCCGGAGGCTGCGGTAGCGAAGGCTTGCTCGACCGAGGACACATCGGTGACATCGAGCCAGACAGCCATATGGTGGCCGTCCGTGTGAGGAATAGACGCAGCCACCTGTTGGCCTGCGGTCTGATCAAGATCTGCCACCGCCATCTGAGCGCCTTCCTCGGCCAACCGGGTGGCACAAGCGTGGCCGATGCCGTGCCCTCCACCGATCACTATGCCTGCAGCGCCGGCGAAGCGTCCGAGCCCTTGTTTCTGCATGAGTGGAGCCTGCCACGCGGCCCCGGAGCTACGCGATCTTGGACCTGCTTCCGCTCCCGCTGCATGCTGCCTCACTTACGCTGTCCGGGTGCAGGTTTTGATCGTCGATGGCGCGAACGTGGTCGGTAGTCGCCCCGACGGTTGGTGGCGGGACCGCGCGGGCGCTGCCCGTCGGCTGCACGAACAGCTATCGACCGCTGTGCTGCCTTATGACGAGATCGTCTTGGTTTTGGAGGGCGATGCCAGGCGGGGAAACCCGACGGGAGCGGACGGGCGCGTGCGTACGCTCCACGCCCTGGGCTCGGGCGATGATGCAATCGTCGATGCCGTGAGAGCGCAGGCCGAACTCGCTGACGGAAGCGGTATTACTGTCGTGACTGCGGACCGCGGGCTCCGGGACCGGGTCGAGGCAGCCGGCGCCAAGACCGTGAGCCCCTCTTGGCTTCTTGATCAACTGTGACGCGATGGGTGGTGTAAGGCATGAGATCTGTTGTCTACTCACGTACGGGGGACCCATCGGTTCTTCAACTCGTGGATCGCGACGTCATCGAACCAGGGCCTGGCGAAGTGCGCGTCCGCATCGTTGTTTCCGGCGTCAACCCGACCGACTGGAAGTCGCGGCTTGGCTCCGGGGACGGTGCGGCGACGCCATTTCCTGAGGTGACTCCGAATCAAGACGGCGCTGGCGTGGTCGATGCACTCGGCGAGGGGGTTGCTGACCTGGCCGTGGGAGATCACGTCTGGGTGTATCTCGCCGGCCATCAACGACCCACGGGCACTGCGCAGGAGTACACAAACCTCCCCGCGGACCGGGTCGTTCGACTTCCCGGAGGTACCAGCTTTGATATCGGCGCCAGCTTGGGTGTACCGGCGATGACGGCTCATCGTGCCCTGACTGTGTCAGAGGATGGACCATCACGTCTCCATCCCGGTGCGCTCGCCGGCAAGGCTGTGCTGGTTGCCGGAGGCGCAGGTGCGGTGGGTCACGCCGCCATCCAGCTCGCGCGCTGGGCTGGTGCCACGGTGATCACAACAATCTCCAGCCCAGCGAAGCAGGCGCTTGCGGCAGCTGCAGGCGCTCACCACATGATCAATTACCGGGACGAGGACGCGGCAGGCGCAATCAAAGGGATTGTTCCTGATGGTGTCGACTTGGTGGTCGAGGTCGCCGTTGCGGCGAACTCGCAACTCAATATCGATGTGGCGAAACCTCGGGCAGCCGTCGCCATCTATGCCAACGACGGCGGCAATGAGTTCCGGCTGCAGGTAAGAGACAACATGATCAAGAACCTGCGCTACCAGTTCGTTCTGCTCTACACCGTCGGCGACCTGGCGCTGAGGGCGGCCGTTGAGGACATCACACTCGCGCTGGAGGACAACGCGCTACCCGTAGGCGAGGACGTCGGCCTGCCGCTGCACCGGTTCCCGCTGGCAGACACAGCCGAGGCGCACCAGGCCGTTCAAGACGGCGCAGTAGGAAAAGTATTGATCGACGTAGCCCAGCACTGAGGCTGTGAGACCGGCAATCTCACCGACGCGGACGCGCCGTTCGTTTCGAGATGCTCGACACATGCAGGAATGATCGATCCCTCATGGCCTTTCGAAATGGACGAGCAAACTTCAACGACTGGTTGGTGTCATCAAACTCCACAACCCAAGCAGTGCCATCCAGAGGAAGCCCGCCGCGAGCGTGAGGCGCTGTAACAGGCCACCGATTGGTGTCAATGGTGATCCCTGCGCAAATGCGATGCTGGACATCACGAACAAGATGATCATCATTGCGGCCGAAAGGGCGGAGTAAATCGCCCAGCCGATTCTGCGGCGCTTCGCGAAGCGCCGAGACAAGATGATGCAGGCCGCGGGCAATGCGGTGAACACCGGCGTTGAGAAGAGGTCGTGCAACACCCGGTGCAGTGACGGCGAAACAGCGGCGGGCGGAGTGCCCGGAGGATAACCGCTCAGGGGGTCGGGCGCGAACAGGCCGGCACCAATCAGCCCGGCACCGACAAGCATGAACAGGATCGGCACCGTACGCCCGCCTCCAAGTTTGCGGACGGTCGAGCGGATGCCAATGCCGAAGAGGACAACCAGAGTGCCGGTCAGGATGAAGTTGAGGCTTTGTACCCAACCGGTCGGTCCCAACTCAAGTGAGCTGACAGGGTGGCGCAATGGATCGTAGTCGGGCCGGAGGGCGCCTGCGATCAAGAAGATCGCGAAGAACAACGGCCCAGCCACGATGCCGCAGACAAGCAGAGGAATTCGCCAACCCGATTTTTCGCCCGCGTACGGCGTGTGATCGGCGATGTCCTCTGCGCTATGACTCATGCCGCCTCCCTCACGGATCGCCTTGCTTATTTGGCGACCGGCTGCAGGTCTGGAGCCGATTCTTCGGCGAGTTGTTTCTTGGTCGGGGCAGCGGATTACGCGGCGGAACGGGTGAAGGTCACATGCGTGACTCCGCTGGGCGAGGAGGTGGCTTCGACCTGGTAGTCCTTCTCGAGGCCCTCTAGTCCATCCCAGAGC
>JBKPEY010000021.1:0-3805 GCA_046744405.1 Actinomycetota bacterium | reverse complement strand
GTCGTCGGCAGCGTCAGATGTGTATAAGAGACAGGACCTGCTCCGGTCCGGCAAGATCGGCTGCGCGTTGGTAGCCCGATGGCGCCGGGTCGAGCGCGGCATCGGCGAGTTCGGCCGCTACCCAATGGTGATCGCACGGCTGGAATGACATGCTCCGAGCGACCAGGGCCACCGGTCCGAGTGTCGCTGTGCCAGCAATGGCCTCGATCAGCGTGTGGAATTGGGTAGCCCGTATCACCGTCACAGGCAGTCGACTCCGTTGCAATACCAGCTCGCAGGCATACTTCGCGCGGTAATAGTGCTGCGGAATACGGTCGCAGCCAACGATCGAGATGTACACCACATGTGGTGGCGCCGAACGACCGGCCAAGATCTTGATCATCCGGCGGGTGCCATCGAGGTCGACGCTGCGGGGGCGCAGTCGGGAAGTGGCTGAATGGACTACGCAGTCGACACCGTCGAGAGCCGCTTCCAGCCTGGCTCCAGTCGCAAGATCAACACCGGTACGACGGCTTGCCGAGGTCACCGTCGCGCCGCGCCCCTGGAGTCTCCGAACCACTTCGGCACCCAGCGGCCCGCTGCCTCCGATCACCACGATCTTCATCGGGCGAGAATAGTTCTCCTCATCCTGAGCGCACGGCAAGGAGGTCACGGTGGCGGTCGCGAGTCGAGGAGCGGCGCTCAGCGCGTTCCGCGAGTTGATACATGATGACCCCGTAGCGGCCAGAACGATCCTGCGCCGCCGGTACCTGCCAGATGGCCTGGAGCCGTCCGACGATCCGGTCGGGATGGATCCCGACACATTGATCGGCGGCTACGGCAACGAAACGCGCTATTCGCTCGGCGCCGAGGATCCGGCGGCCATGCTGGCCATCGCCGGTCCACCGGCCGAGGTGTTGTCCGGACGCCCATCGATCACCAGCGACACCGTCGCGGCGTACCTGAAATCCAGCCTCGATCTCACTATGGAAGGTGGCACCACATCAGGTGTGGTCTATCCACTCGCCGTTTGTGAGCTGGCGACCAGCTTCCGCTTCCGTAACGTCGGCGGCGCATCCGCCGGCGCCATTGCCGCAGCGCTTACCGCCGCAGCCGAGCTGGGCCGAAGCAGTCAGGTCCTCGCGTCCGGCGGCCTAAGCCAACCCGACACCAAGTCAGACGAGCCCTTAACGCAAACGAATGGGCTTCAAATACGCAAGGGCTTCACCGGGCTAGCAGACATCATCAGCTGGCTCACCCAGACCCGCCCTGGTGATCAAGAAAAGGATGAATACCGACTCGCACAACTCTTCCGGGCCGGCAACGCCACGGCGGCGATCTTCCGGGTCGCGGTCGCGATCATGCGCGGCCAAAGCTGGCCGCTGCCATTGCTTGCCCTATTCGCATTCGGCTGGATCCCACGCTTGTTCACTCTCGCCTTGATCTCTGGTGCAATCGTGCTGACTGGATACCTGGAATGGAAGTTCAGCGGAGCGCCCCGGACCATCGCAGAGATCATCGGTCTCGGTGCAGCCGGCGTGCTGGCATACATCGCCACTCTTGTCGGTCTGGCTCTTATCCTGCAGGCAATCCGCTCCGGGCTCCGCCAGCCGCCGTCGGAAGACGGCAGAACGCCGAGCTGGCTGCTGAGCCTGCGTCTCTTCACCAGCGCGTACGCCACGCCTCGCTCGATGACTCTCCGACAGTTGATTATTGGCGGCGCCTTGATCATTCCGGTGGTGATCTTCGCATTCTTCCGTCCCGCGTTGTATGCCAGCGGTGTCATTGTTGGCCTTGCCGGCAGCATCGTCGTCGCCGTCGGGCTCTTGAGTTCCATACTGATCTACGTCGGCCGGTTTCGATCACGAGCTTTTGGCCTGATCGCCGGTACCACACCCCAGCGGCGTCGGAGCCTGCTGGACGTCATGGCTGCCGTGCCCAAACCGACCGTGAACAAATCGTTGGTTCCTTGGCTCAACGACTGCCTGAACAGCCTCACCGGCCTGCCAGGTGATCAAGTTCTGCGCTTTGGGCATCTATGGTCCGGCCTGGACTACCACCAACGACGCCTAGACCCGACTCGTGAAGATCTTGCCAGGTGGTGGCAAATGGCACAGCGCAGTGATCATCGGCTGGTCAACCTCGAGCTAATGACCACAGATCTCACCAGACAACGCCCGTTCCGCTTTCCACTAGATCCGACCGAGGACGGCGATCCCGAACAGCTGTGGCTCTGCATCGATCAGCTACGCGACGACGACTCGCAGATGTTTCCAGAGTCGATCTTGCAAGCGCTGTCGGAGACCGAGAGCAGGGAAGTACATGATCGCCATGGAATCCTGCGCACGCTGCACAAGCTGCCACAACCCTGGGACCTTCCAGTGATCTTTGCGGTACGCATCAGCATGTCCCTGCCGGTGCTCTTCCAGGCGGTTCGGATGTATCGAATCCGTCGCTCCGCGCCAATCCAAGACGACCTAGGCCGCACAATTTTTGATCATGGTCAGCCGGTGGCGCTGCTCAGTCCGCCAGATCTGGCGCAGGATCTGTGGTTCTCCGATGGCGGCATTACCTCCAATTTTCCGGTGCATTTCTTTGACCACCCCCTGCCGCGCTGGCCGACCGTCTCGCTCAACCTCGGCGTCCATCCGTTTGATGCACCGCACCAAGATGTCTGGCTGCCGCAGGATTGGGACGATCTGAACATTCCGGTCAAGAGTCTTGGCGGCTCCGGACTTGGGTTCGGCAAAGCGATCTTCGACACCGCGATGTCCTGGCGAGACAGTATGCAGTCAGCCCTTCCGGGCTATCCCAACCGGATCGCCCAAGTTCGGACCGGTCTTGGCGAGGGCGGCACCAATCTGTTCATGCCTAGAGAGATCATCGCCTCCTTGGCCTTGCGGGGCGCCTTGGCCGGCGCGCGATTGCGTACCCGCTTCATCAGCGATCCGCAATGGAATCGCTTCCGCTGGCTGCGGCTGCGCACCGCGATGAGCAACATCGAGAAACTTCGCGCCAGCACATTTGAGCGACGTGGGTTCTATGCAGACGCCCTCTCCGGCGGGGCCTGGCTCATCGAGCAGGAGGCTCAGTTCGGCGAGAAACCATCAACTGTGGCGATTCCGTGGTATCCGCCGGATCCAGGATTCTGGCCGAAGGCCGCGAGGCTGCTGGACACATTTGCCGACGGATATCGCCCGGATGTGGATCCGGAGAACGTCATGACGTACGGCACCTCTCGACCAGAGCCGGTTATCCGCCAAGTCCCGCGTGAATAGTCGGCACTAGTGTGGCGGATATCTGTGTCGCACCGGAGTACGGAGGCTTGTATGTCAGAGTCAGCTGCCGATCAGGTCAATCACATTCCCGACACTATGCAGGCCGTTATCTGTCACGGGCCTGAGAATTACCAGCTTGAGGAGGTCGCGGTCCCGAGGCCGGGACCGGGTGAGGCGTTGATCAAGGTCGAGGCGACCGGAATCTGCGCCAGCGACCTGAAGTGTTATCACGGCGCTGCGAAGTTCTGGGGTGACGCCAACCGTCCGGCCTGGGCGGAAACCGAGGTCATTCCCGGCCATGAGTTTGTCGGCAGAGTCGTTCAGCTCGACGACGTAGCAGCAGATCGCTGGGGAATCGCCGTTGGCGACCGCGTGGTCGCTGAGCAGATCGTGCCCTGCTGGAAGTGCCGGTATTGCCTGAATGGCGAGTACTGGATGTGCGCTCCGCATGACATGTTCGGCTTCAAACGCCGTACGCCGGGTGGCATGGCCGAGTACATGATCTACAACAAAGACGCGCTGGTCTATAAGGTCTCGCCAGACCTGCC
>JBKPEY010000042.1:0-5928 GCA_046744405.1 Actinomycetota bacterium | reverse complement strand
CGCGTGCACGATCGCCGAGTCCAGGCCGGCTTCGATGCACTCATTGAGAAAGACCGAGTTGAGTACCACACGGGCGGCTGGATTGAGACCGAAGGAAATGTTGGACAAGCCGAGCGTGGTTTGTACGTCAGGGAAGCGCCGCTTGACCTCACGAATGGCCTCGATAGTTTCGATGCCGTCCCGCCGCGTTTCCTCCTGGCCCGTGGCGATCGGGAAGGTGAGGCAGTCGAGAATGATGTCGCTCTGCCGCAAGCCCCACTTCTCGGTGATCTCGTTGATAGCCCGCTCGGCGACTCGCACCTTCCATTCCGCGGTACGCGCCTGGCCCTCTTCGTCGATGGTCAGCACGATGATCGCGGCCCCGTACTCGGCGGCCAGGTTCATCACCCGACAGAAGCGGGAGTCTGGTCCGTCGCCGTCCTCGTAGTTGGCGGAGTTGATCACCGCGCGACCGCCCAGACGCTCCAGGCCGGCTTGCAGGACTGCCGGTTCGGTGGAATCCAGCACGATGGGGAGTGTGGAAGCTGTCGCCAGCCGAAATGCCAGCTCGCCCATGTCGGCGACGCCATCTCGACCCACATAGTCGACATTGAGATCCAGCATGTGGGCGCCGTCGCGGATCTGAGACCGCGCGATGTCGACGCAGTCGTCCCAACGCTCATCCAGGAGGGCCTCGCGGAAGGCCTTGGACCCGTTGGCGTTGGTCCGTTCACCGATCGAGAGGTAGCTGATGTCCTGGCGGAACGGCACGTCGGCATACAGCGAGGCCGCGGCTGGGACATGCTTCGGCGAGCGAGGACCGGCGCGCCGGCCTGCTAGCCGGTTGACTACCTGACGCAGATGCTCTGGCCCGGTGCCACAGCAGCCTCCGACCAGTCCAAGTCCAAACTCACCGACGAACTGTTCCAAGGCGTCGGCTAGTTCCACCGGCTTCAGCGGGTAGATAGCACCGTCAGAGGTCAGTTGCGGCAGGCCCGCATTCGGCATGCAGCTGACGCCGATCTGGGCGTACCGGGAAAGATGCCGCAGGTGCTCGCTCATTTCCGCCGGACCGGTCGCGCAGTTCAGGCCGATCATGTCGATGCCCAGCGGCTCCAGCGATGTCAGAGCAGCACCGATCTCTGAGCCAAGCAGCATCGTGCCGGTGGTCTCCACAGTGACATGGACGATCACTGGAAGATCGCGCCCCGCATACGCCAGCGCCCGTTTCGCGCCCAGCGTGGCCGCCTTGGTCTGCAATAGATCTTGTGAGGTCTCGATCAGCACTGCGTCGACGCCGCCGGCAATAAGGCCCTCGACTTGCTGCTGATAACCATCCCGCAGCTTCGCGTACGAGACATGGCCAAGGGTCGGGAGCTTGGTGCCGGGGCCGACGCTGCCGAAGACCCAGCGTGGCCGCTCCGCTGTGCGGTACGCATCGGCAGACTCTCGGGCGATCCGGGCTGCGGCTTCGGCAAGCTGACCGATCCGGTCTGCGATGCCGTATTCGCCCAGAGCGGCCAGGTTTGCGCCGAAGGAGTTCGTCTCGACTGCATCCACACCAGCGTCGAAATACGCATCGTGGATCGCCCGGACAATATCTGGCCGAGTGAGATTCAAGATCTCGTTGCAGCCCTCGAGCTGCTGGAAGTCCTGCAACGTCAGGTCGTAGCGCTGCAGCATGGTGCCCATGGCGCCGTCGGCGATCACAACACGCTGTGACAGCGTGGTTCGCAGATCGCCCCCGCCGGATATCCCCCTGCTGGATACCTTTGACGGCGGGGCACTGAAATCAGTCGGCGACTGAGCGGCACGCGGGCCATCGGGCATCTCGTGAGAATAATCCCCGTGGATGCCGTCTGGTCAGTATTAACCACGATGTGGAGCGAGCCTCCATCGCCGAACTGACGGCTACAGTGAGGCATATGCCCGACTCACCAAGCTCGGCCGGCCGTGACCTGCGCGATCTGGTCGACCCGGTAGTGGTGATGGCCTTCGGGGGCTGGAATGACGCGGGGAATGCGGCGACCGGAGCCATCGAACATCTTGCCGAGGCCTACCAGGCGGAACCCGTCTACGCGCTCGACCCAGACGACTTCTATGACTTCCAGGTCAACCGCCCCCGAGTGGCACTTACCGAAGACGATGACCGTGAGATCACCTGGCCAACCACCGAGCTCAAGATCGCTGAGCTCCCAGACGGCCGCGATTTGATCTTGGTGCAAGGCCTGGAGCCCAACTTGCGATGGCGGCAGTTCAGTACCTTGATCGCATCAGCGCTCAATTCAGCCAACGTGACCAGAGTCCACCTGTTGGGCGCGCTGCTTGCTGACACTCCGCACACCCGGCCGATCCCGGTGTCGGTGTCGACCGGCAACCGGGAACTGATGAAGGAGCTGGGCCTGGCACCGTCGACGTACGAGGGTCCGACCGGCATCATCGGCGTACTCGGAGACACCCTGGGGCGCGCTGGTGTGGAGGTCCTCACACTCTGGTCGGCCATCCCGCACTACGTCTCCCATCCGCCGTGCCCGAAGGCGACCTTGGCGCTGCTTTCTCATCTGGAGCGGGTACTGAACGCTTCTTTTGATCTTGGTGAATTGACTGAGCTGGCGCGAGCTTGGGAGCGCGGCGTGGATGAGCTGGCTGCAGAGGACTCCGAGGTTGCTGAGTACGTAGCCTCGCTGGAGCAAATGCAGGACGCCACCGAACTCCCCGAGGCCACCGGTGACGCGATCGCAGCCGAATTCGAGCGCTACCTGCGCCGCCGCCAGGGCTAGCTCACTAACGCCGACTTATCAGAATCCAGTCGTGCTATAGCGCGGCTGGGTTCTGACAAGTCCGGGGTCTTAGGCAGCGGCTGTCGCCAGTTCGCGAAGCTTGGCCACCATGGCGTCTGGATCTTCTGCGCCAAAAACCGATGAGCCCGCCACGAATGAGTCGACGCCGGCTGCCGCACATCGCTCAATCGTTTGCGCCGATACTCCACCGTCGATCTGCAGCCAGATGTCGCCGCCCAGCTTCTCCAACATCGCGCGGGTACGCCTGATCTTGGGCAGACAGAGATCAAGGAAGCTCTGGCCTCCGAAACCGGGCTCTACGGTCATGATCAACACCATGTCGAGCTCCGGTAGCAGATCCTCGTACGGCTCGATCGGGGTAGCCGGCTTGAGGGCGATGGCAGCCCTGGCACCCAGCCTGCGCAGCTCCCGGGCCAGCCGCACCGGCGCCTGCGTTGCTTCAATGTGAAATGTCACCGACTCTGCCCCGGCCTCCGCGTACCCGGGCGCCCAGCGATCAGGTTGCTCGATCATCAGGTGGATGTCGAGAATCTTGTCGGTGATCTTGCGGATGGACTCCACGACCGGAAGTCCCAAAGTCAGGTTCGGGACAAAGTGGTTGTCCATGACGTCGACGTGTATGGCGTCCGAGCTCGGCACCGATTCGATGGCGGTCTGGAGGTTGGCGAAGTCGGCCGACAAAATGCTCGGCATGATTCTCATGGCCACACCTCGACCTTAGTGTTAAGCCGAGCGAGCTTGGCGAGCGAGGCAATCAAGCCCCAGTCTTTCGCAGGTAGGCCGCAAACATCGCGTCCGTGCCGTGGCGGTGCGGCCACAGCTGCAGGTACGACCCGAGTTCAGCCTGTGGCACCCCGGGCAGCAGTGACCCGGCCGGGATTACTTCGAGGTCATTGCGTACTGCGAGTGTCTCGGCGATCACATCAGTGGTTTCCCTGCGGTGCGGCGAGCAAGTCAGATAACCGACCACCCCGCCCGGAGCCGCGCTGTCGATCGCTGAGCCCAGGAGCCGGAGCTGTAACGAGTGCAGCTGCTCAACGTCGGCCGGCTCGCGCCGCCAGCGCGCTTCCGGCCGACGGCGCAGCGCGCCTAACCCCGAACAGGGCACATCGGCGACTACCCGGGTAAACGCGCCGGCTCGCCACGCCGGTAGCAGGCCGTCCGCGACCACCACGGTCGGCCCGAGTCCTCGCTCGGCAAATGCCCGGACAGCTGCTGCAACCAGCCGCACCCGATGCGGCGCTATGTCTGAGGCGAGCACCCGGCTGCCGTCCAATCGCGCCAGACCAGTCAACAGGGCCGTTTTGCCTCCGGGGCCTGCACAAAGATCGAGCCACCATCCAGGCGGAGCGGACGCGTTGCTGAGCGCCCAGGTCACCAGCTGGGAGCCTTCGTCCTGAATTCCTGCTCGGCCGTCCCGTACGAGGGAAAGCTCAGCTGGATCGCCTCGCCAGCGAGCGCCGAACGGCGAATATCGACCAGGTTGCGCCCCCGCGTTCAGCAGGCCTGACACCTCAGCGAGGCCGGGCCGGACTGCGAGGCTGATATCTGGGCTGACATTGTTTGCAGCCAGCGCATCGGCCACTTCTGGTTCCGGCAGGAGATCCGCGTACGCCTCGACGATCCAACGCGGATGCGCGGTGCGCAGCGCAAGTTGATCAAGGTCGTCGAGGCCCTTTGACAGCTCGTCGAACCATTCGTCAAGACTCTTTGCTGCGACTCGACGCAGCACTGCGTTGCTGAGCCCAGTGACCCGCTCCCCCACCGTTGCCGCAGCCAGGTCAACCGTCGCAGCAACCGCTGCTGGCACCGGAATGCGCATGGACAAGATCTGATGCACTCCAAGTCGCAGCAGATCCACCACGGCCGGCTGCAGCTGGTTCAAGGCTCGGCCGCCGGCCGCGGCAATGATCACGTCGTAGCTGCCCTGCCAGCGGCAGGTGCCTGCCAGCAGCTCGGTAGCGAAGGCTGCATCACGGCCGCTGAGGCCACGCTCGCGAAGCAAAGGCGGCAACGTGAGATTGGCGTAAGCCCCCTCGCCGTTCACAGCACGCAGCGCGTCGAAAGCAGCTCGCCGGGCCCGATCAGGCCGGCGGCGTCGCTGCGCGCGGGCAGCGCTCAAACCGCTCACTCAAGTACCGAGCCTTGGCTCGGTACCGAAGTTGACCCCGCGGGCCCAGTCAGAGACCGCCATGGGCTTCTTGCCCTGCGCCTGTACCTGGCCGAGTTCGAGCGCCTGAGTTCCGGTACCGACACGTACCGAGCGCTTGGTGATCTCCAGGGCTTCGGGCGGCAAGACAGTGTCCGAGAGTCGTGCGGAATTGATCTTGAACCGCTCGCCATCGAAGGTTGTCCAGGCTCCTGGTGATGGAAAACAAGCGCGGATCAGCCGGTCCACGACCTCGGCAGGCTTAGTCCAATCAATCTGCGCGTCGTCCACGGTGATCTTGGACGCATAGCTGATCTGTCCGTCGGCGTCTGGCTGCGGCGTTGGCATCAGAGTGCCGTCCTCGATGCCATCCAGAGTGTCGACGAGCAGCCGAGCACCGCTGACCGACAGCCGCTGCAACAGGTCGCCGGCGGTGTCATCCGGGCGAATTGGCTCCGGCACTGTGCCGAAGATCGGTCCGGCATCCAGCTCGAGCACAATCCGGAAAGTGGTCACCCCCGTTGTCTCCTCGCCAGCCAGAATGGCGTGCTGCACGGGAGCCGCCCCCCGCCAGGCGGGCAGCAGCGAGAAATGCAAGTTGACCCAACCGTGCTGCGGGATGTCCAGTACCCGCTGTGGCAGCAGTGCGCCATATGCCACGACTGGGCAGCAGTCTGGGGCAATCTCGCCCAGCCGCGCGACGAACTCCTCGTCCCGAGGCCGCTGAGGCTTCAAGACCTCCACGCCGAGCTCCGCGGCCCGTTGCGCAACCGGACTGGGGGTCAGCTTCTTGCCTCGGCCACTTGGCGCATCCGGCCGGGTGACGGCAGCGACCAGCTCATGGCGGGAATCGGCCAGGGCATCCAAAGACGGAATCGCGACATCTGGAGTGCCGCCGAAGACGATTCGCACCGCAGGAGTCTAGGACGCCTGGCGCAGCAGCACCTCGCGTACGGCCGTCAGCCCCCGATGTACCTCGCTGAAGCTGGTACTCAGCGG
>JBKPEY010000217.1:0-6681 GCA_046744405.1 Actinomycetota bacterium | reverse complement strand
ACCTTCATCGGCGACCGCTGGACCAGAGGAATCGACCCCACGTCGACGTACGACCCATACTCGGCCGGTCTCCGTCGTCGCGTCCTTCCGACGCTCGGTCATCTCCCGGTCCGGATGATCACCGCGGGCCTGGTCGACCGCGCGATCGACCAGTGGGAGACCGAGTTCGGCCGGTCGACGATCAAGAACACGGTCTCCGCGCTCGTCCTGGTGCTCAACGAGGCAGTCCGCGATGGCATCATCCCTCGCAACCCGGCGACGGACCGAGCTCGTCGTCGCACGGTCGGTCGTTCTCCCGGCAACTCCGAACCGAGCACGCCCCGTGATCTCGCTCTGCCCAGCGTCGCAATCCTTGAACAACTGGTAGCCCGCGTTGTGGAGGCCGGCAAGGACCAGTCGTGGGGCGACGTGGTGACGCTCCTTGCCACGACCGCCCTTCGGATCAGTGAGGTGTCAGGCCTCCGCGTTGGTGACATCGATCTGGTCAGAGGACTGATTCACGTCCATCGGCAGACGTACCCAGGCCATGGCGGTCTGGTGACGAAGGAGACGAAAGGGCGTCGGCGGAGGACGGTGCCAATCATCGACCCGCTGCGTCCAACGCTCGTCCGGCTGACCGCCGGACGCCACCCGGAAGAACGACTGGTGCTCGGTCCCCGCGGCGGCGTGATCACCACCGCCACCTTGCGGGACGCGACCGGTTGGGACGCGCTGGTCACCGAGCTCGGGCAGCCGCGTCTCGTCCGCCATGGCCTACGGCACACCGCCCCGACCTGGATGGCCGACGCTGGCATCGATCTGCACATCCTGCAGCGGGTCGCCGGACATCAGGATCCGGCCGTCACCGCTCGCTACCTGCATCCCGATGTGCAGGCCATGCTGGACGCGGGGACCGCGTTTTCGACCTGGTGGTCCGTAGCTGGTCCGGAGCGGCCGTCGCTGGGCGTTATTGACGGCGGTAAGAATGTCGGTTGAATCCAGGTCCGACTAGGTCGGATGTGGTGCATCGGTTTGGTCGGGCTGGCGAGATTTGAACTCGCGACCCCTTGACCCCCAGTCAAGTGCGCTACCAAGCTGCGCCACAGCCCGTTGACCGTGCTTCAGCGAGCACCAGCCACGAGCCGGAACTCTACTACGAGGTCGCGCCTGGCCCGTAACGGTGACCGCAGCATAGCGGCCGGGTGACGCGGTTGGTTGTACTTGAACTGCGATCGCGAGTTCGCGTCTGCCAATCAGGCGCAGCTGTCTATGAGAATGCGATCAATGTCGGGATCATCCGCAAGAGCGATCGCAAGAGATCGCGAGGTCCGGCCGCGTACGCTGCCAGACCTCGAAGACCATATCGGAGACATGATCAACTTAATGAATGCCGATCAGCTCATGATCAACTTCTGGAGTGGCTGACTGAGACTTCAGCACCGATCAGTAGTCGAATGGCTCATAGCAGTCGTACGCCTCCTGCCGGATGATCTTGTCGTCACGGAAGGTGAAGATCAAGACGCTGTACGTGTGCAGCCGCTGACCCTTTCGCAGAGTTCCAGCGTCCTTCGCCAGCTCGGCGTGCCACTCAGCTTGGCAGAGGACAGTGTCTTCGCTCTCAATCCAGCGACGAACGTCGTAGCGCTGGAACGCCAGCATCCCAGCGCCCAACTCGCTTGCCGTGATCATGCTGTCCAGATCTCGACGCCCGACACGAGGATCGACCAGGCTCGGATACTCAATCTGCTCGGCATCCTCATGGAAGAAGCGACGTAGCTCATCACCGTGGGCACCCGACTCCAGCGCCTGCATCAACTCGACGGCCAAAGCCTGCTGATCACTCACTCGGACATCGTCGCTTGTCATTTCCGCCTCCGCTTCTCCCTCACCCGGACCTCAACATGCACCGGTGTGCCGCGAAACCCGAACTCCTCGCGCAACCGACGCTGCAAGAAGCGCACATATCCCGGCTCCAGCTGGCCAGTCGTGAACAACACGAATGTCGGTGGGCCGACTTGAGCCTGGGTCCCGAACAGGATCCGCGGCTGCTTGCCGCCACGCACCGGATGTGGATGTGCCGCAACAATCCGGCCCAGGAATGCGTTCAGCCTTCCGGTTGAGACACGGGTCTCCCAACCCGCCAGCGCTTCGGAGATCGCCGCACCGAGACGATCGACATGACGACCCGTCAGGGCGGAAATGTTGATCTTGGCGGCCCACTCGAAATGAACGAGATCACGCTCGATCTCTCGATTCAAATAGCGGCGGCGTTCGTCGTCGGTCAAGTCCCACTTGTTGAACGCAACCACCAACGCCCGACCCGCCTCCTCGACCGAGCTGAGGATGCGGAGGTCTTGCTCGGTGAGCGACTCGCTCGCATCGACTACGACGATGCAGACCTCGGCGCGCTCGATAGCGCCATGGGTCCGCAGGCTCGCGTAGTACTCATGTCCAGCAGCCTCTTTGATCCGGCGACGGATTCCTGCTGTATCAATGAACCGATAGATCTCGCCGTCGATCTCAACGAGCTCATCGACCGGATCGACCGTAGTCCCCGCGACCTCATCGACAACTACACGCTGCTGTCCGGCCAGCTTGTTCAGCAAACTCGACTTACCGACGTTGGGCTTGCCGACGATCGCGACGCGTCGCGGTCCGTGCCCGCCGTCCACCAGCTCGGTCGGCACCGCAGGAATTGCCGACAGGATCCCGTCCAGCAGATCACCGCTCCCCCGGCCATGCAGGGCCGATACCGGATACGGCTCGCCCAGACCAAGCTGCCACAGCGCCAGCGCGTCGGACTCGGTCCGCTGATCATCGACCTTGTTGGCAGCCAGAATCACCGGCTTCCTGCTACGCCGCAGCACCTTCACGACCGCCTCGTCAATGTCTTGCGGTCCGACAGTCGCGTCAACGACGAAGACGACGGCATCTGCCGTTGCGACGGCAAGCTCGGCCTGCTCGGTCACCCGAGCAGCCATCCCCTTGGCATCGGGCGCCCAGCCTCCGGTGTCCACTAGTACGAACTGGCGCCCGTTCCAGGTGGCGTCATAAGAAACCCGGTCCCGAGTCACACCCGGTACGTCTTGGACGACCGCCTCCCGACGCCCGATCATGCGATTGACCAACGTGGACTTGCCAACATTTGGCCGACCAACGACCGCCACCACAGGCAGCACCTGCGACTCCTCGGCAGCCGCGATGTCACTCATGTTCGCTCGCTCCGAGTTCTCGAGTTTGGTGGGGCTATGGATTGGACGGGTTCAGATGACGAATTCTTGCCTTGGGTGGCCCCGGCAAGGGTAGCCCGGTCAGAGCCTGCGCTGCGACAACATGATCGGCGAGGCGTTCCCGCACGACCTGGGTCCACTGTGCAACTGCTGCCTTACGGCGCGGCCAGGAAGATCGGGGCACTGTGAATGGCTCGCCGTAGACCACCCAGATCGGTCTCCGCAAGCGAGGCACTTGATTCTTATGCTGCCCCGGTTCTCGAGTGCCGAGAATTGCCACCGGCACAATTGGTGCGCCCGAGACCATCGCTAGGTAGGCAGCACCGCCCTTCGCCCATGCAACCTCGCCACCGCTGCGTGCCCCTTCGGGGAAGACCGCCAGGATCTTGCCAGCACGTAATACCTGGACGGCTCTTCGGATTGCTTGCGGATCGATCTCTCGACGGTTGACCGAGATCTGGCCGACATGAGAGAGAAATTGGCCTAACGCCCCCGTGAAAGCCTCCCGCTTCACCAACGCAAATGTGAGCCGCCTGGTGAACGCGATGAGCGCCGGCCCATCCAGAACGCCGATGTGGTTTGCTGCCAAGATCACTGCTCCCGACTTCGGAACGTGCTGCGCGTTATGCACCTTGACCCGCCACGAAAGCCGCAGCCACAGACCTACCAGCGGCCTCGTGAGGCGCAACCCCCACTCCTTCGGGGCCGGTAGACGATCGGTATGCGGGAGATCGGGACTAACCCCTTCGATCACGCCCGTCTCCCATAGCCCGGACCGGAACGAATGCGCAGATGGTCTCGATCACCTCTTCCAGGCTGAGGGATGTGGAATCGACCACGTGCACCCCAGGAGCGGCCGATTCGAACTCCGCGACCAACGAATCATCGCGGTCACGGCGGATCACTTGATCATGGATGGCGTCCACGTCCAGCTGGTGCTCCTCGAGCTCGGCATGGCGTCGCGCCACTCGTGCAGCTGGGTCGGCAACTAGCAACACACGTACATCGGCGTGCGGCGCGACCACCGTCGTAATGTCCCGGCCTTCGGCGACAATGCCACGGATCGCGTCGGCGATCAGCTTCTTCTGCCGTGCTACCAGATCGGCGCGTACCTCAAGGTTGGTAGCGATCGCGCTCACAGCCTGCGACACCTCTGGCGCCCGAATGGCCTCGGAGACATCGATGCCGTTGATCGAAATGCCAGGACGTCGAGGGTCCAAATCAACCTGTATCGATACGTGCTCTAACAGGCGCGTGACAGCCGCCCGATCTTCAACATCGACGCCTTCTTCCAGCGCCAGCCAGGTGACGGCTCGATACATCGCCCCGGTATCCAAGAAGGCCAGCCCAAGCCTGTCAGCCACGCCTCGCGCCGTACTCGACTTGCCGGAGCCGCTGGGGCCGTCGATAGCGATGACCAGCGGCCGATTGCAGCCGGCGTTCGACCGCGGCTCACGAAAGTTATTGAACTGGTTGGTCATCGGTGTCTCAGACACGCGCCTCAGCGTACCGGCCACCTGTCACGAGACCGCCCAGCCGTGCGACAACATGGTCTCGACCAGCGTGTCGGCCTGCTCGGGCGCCACTGACAAAGCGAGATAACCGATCTCACGCACCGGGTCGTGCTCGATGGAGATATCTTCAACGTTCACTCCCGCAGCCCCGACCTCTGCAAACAGTCGGCCTAGCGCTCCTGGCGAGTCAGGAATCGCGACCACAATCTCGCTGTACCTCATCGGCGCTGCCCCGTGCTTGCCACCGATCTTCCGAGTCCCGGCAACGCCGCGCTCCAGCTGGCTTCGCAGATCGGCGCTGGTCGGGGTCGCCTCAACAGCCTTGATCAACAAGCCCAGATGATCTTGGACATCGCGCAACTCCTCCAGTACGGCGTTGGAGTTTGCGCCCAAAATCTGCTCCCAGAGCTCTGGATCGCTACCGGCGATACGAGTCACGTCGCGTAGACCTTGCCCAGCGAGCATGAGATCTTGTTCGGGCACCTGGGTAAGGTGGCCTGCCACGAGCACTGACATCAGGTGTGGCAGATGAGAGACCCGGGCCACCGCGGCATCATGATCATCAACATCCATGATCACCTCGCGGGCTTGGCAGGCTCGGACGGCGGCCCGCACCCGTGCCACGGATTCGGCCGCTGACCGCCGGTGTGGTGTCACGACCCAGGTGCGATCAACGAACAGCTCAGAATGTGCGGTCATCGGCCCAGAGCGGTGCGAGCCAGCCATCGGATGGGAGCCCACGTAGCGCGCTAAGTCGACATCACGCTGCCAGAGAGCATCGAGGACTCCCGCCTTGACAGAGCCGACGTCGGTGACCGTCGCGTTCGGATAGATTTGCAGGCTATGCACGACCAGGTCGGCGATTGCGCCAGGTGGCACCGCGACCACCACAAGATCAACGTCTGCAGAGATCGGCGGGTCGATCGTGCCGGCACCCAGGCCAGCGGCGACCCGCGCATGGCTGATCTTGTGATCACGCAGGTGAACTGCGTAGCCGGCTGCCGAAAGAGCGCATCCGATCGATGCGCCGATCAGCCCGGCCCCGATGATCACTACACGGCTGATCCAAGGCTGCTCGGCCGGGTTCGTCTCGGTCACGTGCCGTTGGCGGGTTCAGATCCATCAGCCAGCAAGGCCGCGAGCCGATCACCCTTGATCCGCCGGAACTTGCGTGGCATTGCCCTGGTCCGGTCAAGCACCGCCACTTCTAGCGCCTCCACGCCCAAGGACCGGGGCGCTGCGTTCGTACCGCCATCGGAGCCGAGAGCGCGTACTGCGAGCTTCGCTGCGTCGGCCAGGGACAAGCCTGCCGTGAATCCCTGACTCACCACTTCCGCGATGACATCCGCAGAGCCGCCCATCACAGCAAAGTTCGCCTCGTCGCCGACGGAGCCGTCGTAGGTGAGCCGGTAAATCTGGTCCTGCGTTGGTGTGGCGCCCAGTTCGGCTACCACGATCTCCACCTCGTACGGCTTATCTCCGCCAGAGGAGAAGATGGTGCCCAGCACCTGAGCGTAGGTGTTGGCCAGTCCGCGACCTGTTACGTCGGTCCGGTCGTAGGTGTAGCCGCGAACGTCTGCATAGCGGATGCCAGCTTGTCGCAGATTCTCGAACTCGTTGTAGCGACCGACCGCCGCGAAAGCTATGCGGTCATATATTTCGCTGACCTTGTGCAGTGCCTGCGAACGGTTCTCGGCAACAAACAAGATCCCGTCGGAGTAGTGCAAGACGACGACGGATCGACCCCTGGCAATGCCTTTGCGTGCGTAGTCGGCCCGATCCTTCATTTGCTGCTCGGGCGCTACGTAGAACGGCATGCTCATCGTTGCGTTCTAAGCAAGTGGCGCCCCCGGTCCGTCGGGTCGCTCGGTGCGGCTAACCATCAGCCGAGTGACCATCTCGGTAGTTTTCTCATCGCTCAATCGCTGCACACCATCTGCAGTCGCGGCCCACACCAC
>JBKPEY010000441.1:0-3778 GCA_046744405.1 Actinomycetota bacterium | reverse complement strand
AGATCGTAATGACTGCCGGCCTTCGGCAGTGTGGCAGGACTGAGGTTGATCGTCAGCAGCGAAATCGGCCACTCGTGCCCCGAGTTGCTGACCGCCGCCTTACAGCGATCGCGCGACTGGTAGAGAGCCGAGTCAGGAAGCCCGACGAGCACCGTACGTGGCAAGCCTGCACCGATGTCGGCCTCCACTTCGACGATCCGACCTTCGAGCCCAACAAGCGCTACAGACCATGCACAGGCCGACGCCATTCAGCCCACCGCTCGTACATGGGTGAGCGAGGGCTCGCGGCCCGGTTCCAATACGACGCCAATCGCATCCAGCCGGATGGTCGACGCTTTGATCCGGTGCTCGCGCATCCACAACGCGGCCAGCTGTCGCAGCGTCCGCATCTTCGCGTACGTGATCGCCTCCAGGGGATGGCCAAAGCCGAGCCCACTTCGGCACTTCACCTCGCAGAAGACCAGCGTCAGCCCGGTCTGGCCCGCCTCCGCGGCCACGATGTCGATCTCTCCTAGTCGGCAGCGCCAGTTCCGCTCTATGACCTGCAAGCCTTGCTGCTCTAGTTCGGCGCAAGCGAGCTCCTCCCCGCGTACGCCGATCTGGTTCTTGGATCCCGCCGCCATCGCACACCTCCGTTTAGAAGCATGCGCACGCCGGCCGGAATCGTGCGGGGTCGCTGAAATCTGTGGAAATCGCGGATTAGGGCGCTGTGGAAAGCGGCCCTGTGGAAGCGGCTAGGACGGTTTAGGTACCTCGAGGTCGCTGTGCGCGATCTCTTCGATCGACACGTCACGGAACGTGAGGACCTTGGCGCTCTTCACGAAACGAGCCGGACGATACATATCCCAGACCCAGGCATCGCCCATGGAGACCTCGTAGTAGACGTCACCGCCCTCGGTGCGCACCTTGAGGTCCACTGCATTGCACAGGTAGAACCGTCGCTCAGTCTCCACCGCGTAGGTGAAGATGCCGACAACGTCTTTGTACTCGCGGTAGAGCTGTAGCTCTAGCTCACTTTCGTACTGTTCGAGATCTTCCGCGCTCATCGTCGTTCGCCGTGTCTCATCGCGTCTCGACTTTAGCCGCTCGGGAAACATTGATGAAGCGCATCCGGTGCGTAGCAGAGGGCCCGTACGCGTCCAGCTTCTCCTGATGCAATGGAGTGCAATAGCCCTTGTGCTCTGCGAACTCGTACACCGGATAGAGCTGATGGAGCTCACACATGATCCGATCCCGAGTCACCTTGGCGATGATTGACGCCGCTGCCACGCATGCGACGACCTGATCGCCCTTCCAGATGGCAAGCCCTGGGGTTCCCAGCCCATCAACGCTGAAGCCGTCGGTCAGAACGTACGTCGGCGCCACATCGAGTCGTGACAAGGCCATCCGCAACGCCATGACGTTCGCGACGTGCATGCCGAGCGCGTCGCACTCTGCCGGCTCGATGCAGACCACAGACCAGGCGATCGCCTTCTCGGTGATCTCTGCGTACAGCCGCTCCCGCTGCAACGCGGTCAGCAGCTTGGAGTCCTTCAGACCGACAATCTGCCGTGACTTGGCGTCGCTCAAGATCGTCGCTGCTGCCACCAAGGGCCCTGCGCAGGCCCCCCGGCCGGCCTCATCGGCACCAGCGACCGGATGCAGACCCATTTTCTGTAATGCGCGTTCGTACCCATAGATGCCGCTATTGCGCTTCACCAGCACCGGCGTCGCAGCCCGAGTCACAGGCATCAGCAGCTCACTCCCGCAGGTTTGATCACCGCTCTCTTGGGTGGCGGGTCTGCCGGATCGGGAACCTTGCTGAAGGTGCTCGGCTGTCGGAGGCGGCCGGCTCGATCAAAAGGCGCCGCGATCGCGAATGCGGGCCCGACCACGAGCGAGATCGGGACGAAGGCGACCTGGCCGGTCCCATCGGTCGTCGAGAGGTCAGAGAGATGGCAGCGCGAGTCGGCACTCAAATCGCGATGGTCGCCCATCACGAAGATTCGGTCTTTGGGTACCACAACCTCGAACCTGACATCAGAGGGATTTACTTGGTTGCCGTCTGGATCTGTGTACAGATACCTGGTTTCATCAAGGGCTTGGCCATTGACGGTGATACGGCCCTTGCTGGTGCAGCAGACGACCTTGTCCCCCGGAATACCGATAACCCGCTTGATCAGGTGGCCCGGCGTGCTCCTGGTCGGCAATCCAATGAACTCCAAGACCTTGTCCCACGGAGCAGGATCATCGACCGGCTCGTCTTGTAACCAGCCGCCCGGGTCGGAGAAGACAACCACATCACCGCGCTGAAAATCGGTGATCTTTTCAACAATCACGCGGTCACCTACCAAGAGCGTGTTCTCCATCGACTGCGAGGGGATGATGAACATCTGCCCGACGAATGCGCGAAGCAGTGACGACACCACCACAGCACCGATAACCACGATAAGCATTTCGCGGGTGAACGCCCAAGCACGGCGACCCATCGTCGGCCGCTGACTCTGCCTGTGGCTCGCTCTGGAATTTGCCAGGCTCGGAGGCGCGGCAGGACTTTTGTGGGTGGTCAACAGCTGGCCTCAGGTCCGGCGGTGATCGTTGCTATGTCTGGTGCCGGCTTGATGCCGGACGGGACGGTCTCAAAAGTATCTGGAATGGCCAAGCGGTGTCGGCGGTCGAACGGCCAAACGATCGCGATTGCGCGGCCGACGACCAGATCTTGCGACACGAATGCATTCTGACCCTTCGCACCCCCGGCTTGCACGTCATTGAGATGGCACCGCGAGTCGCGGCTGTGTTCTCGGTTGTCACCCATCACGAAGATGTGGCCGCTGGGAACGACTATCTCGAACCTGATCACCGAGGGCTGCGCTTGTCCGCCGTCCGGCTCAATTGTCAGATAGGACGTTTCATTCAGCACCTGGCCGTTGATGGTGAGGCGATCGGCTGCGTCGCAACACAGAACGTGATCTCCAGGCAGCCCGATTACTCGCTTGATCAAGTGCTCGGTGCCGGTATCGGGCAGTACGCCGACAAATTGGAATGCCTTACCGATTGGGCCACGCTCGCCCGGCGTAGTTCCGGTGAGCCAACCCCCGGGGTCGGAGAAGACGACTACCTGCCCGCGCTTGATGCTGCTGAGCTTCTCAACGACCACCCGATCATCGACCTGCAGTGTGTTCTCCATCGAAACCGACGGGATCAAGAACATCTGGCCGACAAATCCCCGCAGTAGCGAGGCGACGACGACGGCGCCAACAACGACAGCTGTCAGTTCCTTGAAGAAGGCGAACACGTGCTGACCAAAGCTCAAATGCTCGTGGTCTGCAGAAGTCTCTAATTCGGACTGATCAGCTTCGGATTCCGATACCGGTTGCGCAGCGCGCCGCGGGCCTGAGTTCATCCACCGGTTCGCCATCTCGGATGAGACCGTGATCAGCTGGCGTCGCGCTTTTCCTTGATCTTGGCTGCCTTGCCGCGGAGGCCACGCAAATAGTAGAGCTTCGCGCGGCGTACGTCGCCCCGGCGCTCCAACTCGATCTTGTCGATTATCGGGCTGTGCAGCGGAAACGTGCGCTCCACACCGACGCCGAAACTCACCTTACGGACGGTGAATGCTTCACGGATGCCATCGCCTGCTCGGGAGATGACCACACCGGTGAAGACCTGGATTCTCGAACGAGTGCCCTCAACGACCTTGACGTGCACCTTGACGGTATCGCCTGGACGGAAGGCCGGGATGTCCTTGCGGATCGATGCCTGGTCCAGCTCGTTAATGAGCTTGCTCATGGGACGTTCC
>JBKPEY010000598.1:0-7870 GCA_046744405.1 Actinomycetota bacterium | reverse complement strand
CTCGCCGTTGCGGCCAGCATGTACGCGGTTTACCACGGGCCGGACGGGCTGCGTGAGATCGCAAACACCATTCATCAGGCCGCCGTCGAACTGGCGGGTGATCTTGTGGCAGCCGGGATCGGGGTAGTCCATGATTCCTTCTTCGACACCGTGGTGGCGGAGGTACCGGGCCGGGCCGCGGATGCGGTGGCTGCAGCCCGATCCGCAGGTGTGCATCTGCGGCTGGTCGATGATGATCATGTCGGGATATCAGTTGGCGAGGATGCCACTACCTCTGCCCTCGATGCGGTACGCGCCGCATTTGGGCTGAGCGGTGGTGACCGGACGCGATTCGCCGACAACTTGGCGGGCCGGGAGCGTACGACTGACTTCCTCACCCATCCGGTCTTCAATACCCATCACAGCGAAACCGCCATGCTTCGCTATCTACGGGCTTTGTCCGACCGGGATCTCGCACTGGATCGAGGGATGATTCCGCTCGGGTCGTGCACGATGAAGCTCAACGCGACGACTGAGATGGAGCCGATCTCTTATCCCGGGTTTGCCAACCTGCATCCGTTTGCGCCCATTGAGGATGCAGCGGGATATCTCGAGCTGATCAACAATTTGGAGTCCTGGCTAGCCGAGTTGACCGGTTACGCCAGCGTTTCGATCCAACCCAATGCCGGCAGTCAGGGCGAACTCACCGGACTCCTTGCCATTCGTGCCTACCACGAATCAAGAGGTGATGATCAACGTCGAATCTGCCTTATCCCGTCTTCGGCCCACGGCACGAACGCTGCCTCAGCCACGATGGCTGGCTTGAAGGTTGTGGTGGTCAAGGCCGCTGCGGATGGTGCGGTCGACCTGGACGATCTGCGGGCCAAGATCACTGCGCATCGTGATCAACTAGCGGCGATCATGGTGACGTATCCCTCGACCCATGGGGTGTTCGAAGAAAGCATCGTCGAGTTATGCGACCTCGTTCACGATGCCGGAGGCCAGGTCTATGTCGATGGTGCGAACCTGAATGCGCTGCTCGGACTCGCCCGACCAGGCCGTTTCGGCGCTGATGTGAGCCATCTCAACCTGCACAAGACTTTTTGCATCCCCCATGGGGGAGGGGGGCCCGGGGTAGGGCCGGTGGGCGTGGCCGCGCATCTGACACCGTTCTTGCCCAACCATCCCTTACTCGAAGAGGCTGGTCCGGGGACTGGCATCGGTCCGATCTCGGCTGCTCCGTACGGCTCTGCCGGCATCCTGCCGATTAGCTACGCCTACATCGCAATGATGGGCGCCGATGGATTGACCTCGGCTACCGAACACGCCCTGCTTGCCGCGAACTACGTCGCTAGGCGGCTCGGTGATCATTACCCGGTGCTGTATGCCGGCCGGGACGGCTGGGTCGCGCATGAGTGCATCCTCGATCTACGCCAGTTGACCAAGGCGAGCGGCGTCACGGTAGAAGATGTCGCCAAGCGGCTCATCGACTACGGCTTCCATGCGCCGACCATGAGTTTTCCGGTAGCAGGAACCTTGATGGTCGAGCCGACTGAATCCGAGCCGCTGGAAGAGATTGATCGCTTTTGCGATGCCATGATCAGCATCCGCGACGAGATTGCCATGATCGAAACAGCGGAGTGGTCGCGGGAAGACAACCCACTGGTCAAGGCACCCCACACTCAATTTGCGGTGACCTCTGATAGCTGGGAGCACTCCTATTCACGACGGGTCGCGGCATTTCCCGGCGGCACTCACACAGGGCCGCTCTACGCCCAGGGCTTCGACAAGTATTGGCCGCCCGTCGGCCGTATTGATGGTGGTTACGGCGACCGCAATCTGATCTGCATCTGCCCTCCGCCGGAGGCTTTTGAGTAGCCCGCGCCGAAGTCGGTCGAGTACTCAGCCCTCTTCGCCGACGACCTCGTTGATTCGATGTGCCAGCTCGATGTCGTTTTGGGTGAGGCCACCCTCGGAATGCGTTGAGAGAGCCAGGGTCACCTTGTTCCAACGGATGTCGATGTCTGGATGATGGTTCATGAGTTCGGCTTCATGGCCAACCTGATTCACGAAATCCAGGGCCGCGACAAAGTCGGTCAGCTCGTAGGTCGCGGTTATTGCTGGTTCATCTGATTCGGCACGGCGCCAGTTCGGTAGTCCCTCCAGCTGCTGGGAGATTTCGGAATCGGTCAACAGGGCGGTCATAGCCTCAGCCAAGGACTTGGCTAGGCGGCGTGTCAAGAGCGGCCTATGCGGCTGAGCTTGTGGAAGCGGCCTACATTCGCCGGCTCCCAGGTCCGATAGCGTCGGGGGCGCAACGGCTGGCGTCAGCACAGAAGGAAATGACATGGTTGCGGTGCCGGAGCGCATCAGGCGGCTCGAGCAACGGCCCTCGATCGCCCACATGATTCGTGCGATACAGCGTTACCTCAGCAGGCTCGGCTCACAATTTGCCGCTGCGACCGCTTACTTTTCGGTCCTCGCTGTGGTTCCGGTCCTGATGATGGCTTTCTCTGTCACGGGGTTGGTGCTTACCGTCGTGCGGCCCGGTCTGCTGGGCGAGGTCACCGATGTTGTCGCGGACGTACTCGGTAAGGCAGAGCCAGCCACCCAAAAGCAGATCCTCGATCTCGTCAACAACGCCCTGAGCAGTTTCTGGACCATTGGCATCATCGGCCTGCTAGCGGCTCTCTATACCGGCGCTAAGTGGATGGGCCATCTCAAAAATGCGGTGCGGACTCAGTGGCGACCCGGATTTGATCTTCGGCCGGAAAAGAAGAACATCGTCATCAAAACGCTTGGCAATCTTGTTTTGTTAGGCGGGCTGCTTATCGGGATGGGGGTGATGTTCGGTCTTGCGTCACTGTCTACCTCCCTCGCCAATTCACTGGTCGCCTGGCTGGGGCTCAGCGACCAGGCTTGGATAGCGCCGCTGGTGCGGATCGCCTCTGTCGTGATCTCCATCGGCGACGGCTGGCTGATCTTCATGTACTTGTACACAGTGTTACCCGAAACCCGTGAGCCCTGGTCTACCGTCCGTCGTGGGGCACTGCTGGGTTCCCTCGCCCTTGTTGCGCTGCAGTTCCTAGCCAGCTACTTGATCAGTGCTTTTCGCGGTAATGCCGCTGCGGTGATCTTCGGGCCGGTGATTGTGCTCATGCTGTTCTTCAACATCTTCGCTCAGCTCGTCTTGTTCGTCGCCGCATGGATTGCAACTGCCCGGCACGTAGCTATCCCGGTTGGCCCTCAGGAGGAGGAGGAGGCTGTGAGCAGCGCTTCGCCTCCGGAGTCTCAGCACGAACCGGATGAGGCAGCCAAAGTCGTGCCAGAGGCTGTGGCTGTGCGCTCAGTTCGAGCCGGCATGAGTGCTGGCTATGTCACCGGAGCGGCAACCGGCATAGGACTGGGGGCCGCACTCGCCTACCTTGTCTCAGCTGGCGTACGCGGCCGCAGAAAGTCTTAAGAACCGCCTGCAGCGAAATAACGCAGACCGCTAGATGGATAAGGAGGTCAGTGTGCGGCGGTGAGCTGAGGGCTGGGCTGGCCAATGCTGTCCAGCAGTGCAGCGAACCACGGTGTGCTGATGTCGAACGGCTTGCCGCCTCGGATTCGAGAGAACTCAATGGCCCGAAGCTGGTCACCGCGTTCCTCGTCATGCCCGATCACCCCAGGCTCACCGCGTAGCGCTGAGGAAACTGCCAAGTCCGTCATGGACCTGATCAAATCCAGGTCCCGCTGATTGGGCGCTGCCGAACGTGAGAAGTATCCCGACTTCTGCACCATCACCTTTTGGGCATCCAGCCGCTCGGCAAATCTGCTGGCAAACCAGGTGCCGGGGTTGATCTTGTCCATCTTTACGTGACCGAACGGATCACGCGGAATGTCCTCAGCAGAGCGCTCCAGCTCGGACAAGATCGTTCCCAGGCCGGCACCCTCGGAGATGAAGAGATTGACTGAGCCAAGCCGATCCATCGTCTCCTTCAGCCGGTGGGCCTCCGTCTCAAGATCGAACACCGCCTCCGGAACGTAGAGTCCGTGGACATCCCAGGCTTCTCGACTGAGGCCGATCTCGGGCAGCCAGGACCGAGTATCCAACCACTGTCGGTACACCTGTGCCGCCGCGGCGGTCATCCATCCGCAATGCCGTCCCATGACCTCGTGTACGAGCAGCATTCGGGATCCAGAATTGTGCTCGCCGACAACATTCTGGGCGAACCGCGCCGCCTGCTCCGCCGCCGTCCAGGCGCCGAGCGACTGGCGTATCGGGATGATGTCGTTGTCAATGGTCTTGGGCAGCCCAACCACAGTCAGACCGTGGCCATTGCTGGCCAGAAACGCGGCAAGGTCGGCTGCAGTGGTGTTGGTGTCGTCGCCGCCGATGGTGTGCAGGACGTCCACGCCGTCGGCTGTCAACTGGTCGGCCGCAGCCTGCAATGGGTCCACACCTTCGGCGACCAGATCGCGCTGCACAAGATCAGCCGCATTAGTCAGTTTGACGCGCGAGCTCCCGATCGGTGATCCGCCAAAGGTGTGGAGAACCGCCGCATTCTCTCGAACGGTCGGCGTTACAGTGATCGAATCGCCCTTCAAAAGGCCCTCGTAGCCGTATCGGTAGGCGATGATCTCTACGTCGGGAGCGATTTCGGTGTAACGCTCGATCAGTCCTCCGATCGCTGCGGAAAGACACGGGGCGAAACCGCCGGCGGTAAGCATTGCCACCTTGTTGACCATGCTCGTAACTTAGCCGAGCCGCCGCGACGGCCCGGTCAGCGTCTGTCAGCCGGTCAGTCCTTAGACGGGTCCAGGTAGACGGCCCCCGGTCCGCGAGAGCTCACGTAATCCTCCGGATTTTGCAAGCTGCATTTCTGTAGACTCAGGCAGCCGCAGCCAATGCAGCTGTCCAGCCGATCTCGAAGACGCTCAAGCCTTTCGATCTGCTCATTCAGCCTGCCGCGCCATTGGTGAGAGAGGCGCGTCCAGTCGGCTTTGGTCGGCGTACGGTTTCCCGGCAAGGTCTGCAATGCGTCGGTGATCTCTTCCAGCGACAAGCCAACCCGCTGCGCCGAGCGAATGAAGGCCAAGCGGCGCAGCATCGCCCGCTCATATCGACGCTGATTGCCCGAGGTTCGCTGTGAGCTGATGAGGCCCAGACTCTCGTAGTAGCGCAAGGCAGAAGCGGCGAAGCCCGAGCGTGCTGCCAGTTCACCGATTGTCAGCAGATCCGTACGGTGCAACACGCCAACAGTCTAACCGGCACTGCTAAACCTCACGTTAACTTTATCTAGCACAGCAGAACCGGATTATGCAGCCATCAATCGCCAGAAGGAGGCCCCATGGTTCACGCCAGTCGGCACAAATTCTGGGTGCCACCGCACTAGGCTCCATTCGTGGCCCGATACTTCGACGTCCACCCGGACAATCCGCAGCCGCGAACGATCAGCAGTGTGGTTGACCTGCTGCGCGCGGACGGATTGGTCGCGTATCCGACTGATTCTTGCTTCGCCCTCGGTTGTCAGCTCGACAATCGGTCTGGCCTAGACCGGATTCGGGAGATCCGACAGCTGGACCATCAACACCACTTCACACTGGTGTGCGCCGACTTCAATCAACTGGGCCGGTTTGTGCACCTGGACAATGTGATCTTTCGAGCCTTGAAAGCGTCCACACCGGGGCAGTACACCTTCATCGTGCCTGCCACACGTGACGTCCCGAAGCGCATGCTGTATCCGAAGAGACGGACTGTGGGAGTTCGAATTCCAGATCACGTCGTCGCACAGGCGATTTTGGCTGGACTGGGGGAGCCGTTGGTGTCCAGTACCTTGATCATGCCAGGGGAGGAGCGGCCACTCACTCAGGGCTGGGAGATCATGGAGCGTCTTGATCATCAATTGGATGCGGTCGTGGACTCGGGCGAGTGTGGTGAGGTACCGACAACGGTTGTCGATTTATCCGATGGTGACCCGGTGATCATACGGCGGGGAGCCGGGGATCCCTCGCGTTTCGAGTAGCGCAGGCCGATGACGGAGGCAACGCGGGAAGTGCGCCAGCGTTCCGCAGATACCTTGGTTGCGCAGCTGATGCGAAGCAGCGTGGCGGTTCGATTGTTGTCTTTGCTGCCGATCCCACTCTTTCTCGCGCGATCGGTACTAAGGCGTGACAACGCTCGGGAAAACCGCAAGGACAGCTGGCAACGGCTCCGTGGAGTTGATGAGGTGGCCCGCTACCAGGCGGTCCGGAGCATTACCGAGCGCTACGCAGCGGATGGGTTTGTGCTTGACATCGGCTGCTCGCAAGGAATTCTCCAGGAAGGCTTGCGATACCGCCGCTATCTCGGTGTTGACAATTTCGAGCCCGCCATTGCCGTTGCCAAAGCCAAGACCGATTCGCGGACGCAATTCGTCTGCGCCGACGGATCCACCTTTGTTGCCGACGCGCCACCGAAAGCTGTGATCATGAATGAGGTGGTCTACTACCTGCCCGATCCGATGGGCGCCGTGGAACACCATGCTGACCAGCTAGCACCGGATGGAGTGCTGATTGTCTCGATCTATGCCAAGACGTGGTCCTCGCGGCGGCTGATACGAGCGATTGCAGCGCGCATGGAGTTAGTGGAATCCTGCCTGGTTAGATCAGCTCACCTGGCCTGGACCGTGGCGGTCTTTCGGCCATCGTCGATTCAGCCTGTTAGCTGAGCACCGCGGGTCACGTCCCCGCATCTCATTGGAGGTATCGCTCCACCTGGTCTCGAGGCCGCGGCTGTGACTCATTGGGATCTTGCGCGAACTCTCGATGGGCACGGCGCTGCCGAAGCAGATCCCAGCACTGGTCAAGGGACTCCTCAAGATCACGCAGCCGGCCGGCGGCGTTCGGGACCTCGGCAGAGTCGTCCTGCATGCTGCGGCGCAGTTCATGTTCAGCATCGACCATCTCGCGAATGCGCTCGAGAATGTCGGAGTCGTCCATGGGGCTCAGCCTAGGGAAGGCGCGGCGTCGACACACCTGCGGGTCCCAGTCACGGCCCTCAGATGCGGCGAAGATGAAGAACAGCGGGACCGGCGATTTGAGGTGGCGCGCTCATGCTTATCGGAGTTTCCTCGGCAACGGCAAACACTTCGCCTGGCATCGTCTCGCGACTCCGAACGCTGTGCCACCTCGCCGAATATCGGCCGGCCGCCAGAGTGGCGGTCAATGAAGTGCCGCTAAATGAATCGGGCACCTCACTGGATTGCAAGATCAAATACTCCTTGCCCGGGTCCGCGAGTGCGAATCCCGTGGAGCTTAGGTCAGTGCGTGGCTGCATGGTGTTCAGATTGATCAGCTCCGCGAAGCCGCGGGTGTCTCCCATCGCACGGCGGGCGGGTTCCAGTGAGTCGAAGGACGGGTTGCCTTCGGACGGGTTAGGCGGAACGCCGCCGCCAAGAATTCCCAAGTCGTACAGGATCGGATTGTGTCCGCGTAGGAACGCCTTCCATACCCACAAGGCGCTGGTGGAGAAAGGCGAGAAGTGATCCGTGTCGAGTAGCACGACTTTGCTTCCATCGTTGACAGGTGGGTCAAGAAGCCACCGGCCTTCACCGAGTGTGTCGTCGAAACCCGGCGAGATCCAATCCGCAGGGCTGTGCCACAGCGGCTCGTTCGACTTACTCAGCTCCGCCACTGGATACAGGTAGGTCATGCCGATGGGATGCCGGTCGTAATCCATCTCGCGCTCGTAGTCCTTGACGGCGGTGATCACCCAGTACTGCCATTGGGTGGTGTCACCAATCGGAGTCGCTATGGAGGATCCGTCGGGAAAGACCACCGCATCCGCCTGCTGCCCGGAGGACTCGTTGGCGACCTCATACAGAACATTCGGAAGATCATGAACCACCTCGATCACCTTGTGGATATA
>JBKPEY010000565.1:0-7338 GCA_046744405.1 Actinomycetota bacterium | reverse complement strand
CACCTTGATTACCTGCTCCGGCCGGAGGGTAGTTAAACCGAAGCGAAGATGAGGTCCACGCTGCCGTCAGGCGAGCGTTCACAGGTGAAGGGGAAAGACCATCACGACCACGCAAGACCAACAGGGCAAAGTCGATGTTCCAGGTGGTGAAGCCAAGCGACCCACCGAGATTCCGCCACGCGGCTGGCTACAGGTAGCCAAACGCGGCTGGAAAGAGGCCAAGGCGGACAATGTTCCACTGCTCGCCGCAGGCGTTGCCTTTTACGCATTCCTGGCGATCTTCCCCGCGCTGATCGCGCTTGTGTCGATCTACGGACTTTTCGCAGACCCGGCAACGATCGCGGACCAAATGAAGTCGGTCACGGAGGCACTTCCCCCCGCGGCTCGTCAGGTGATCACCGACCAGGTCACCATGCTGGCTGCCCGGCGCGCGGCGCTGAGCATCGGCCTGGCCATCTCCATCGTTATTGCTTTGTGGAGTGCGTCGGGCGGCATCAGCAATCTGCTCACAGCAGTCAATGTCGCCTATGACGAGGAAGAGAAACGCGGCTTCGTGAAGAAGCGGCTGATGTCACTCGGCCTGACTATTGCGGCAATCGTCTTCATGGTGATTATGCTCGGCATCGTCGCCGTGCTGCCGGCGCTGCTGAAATCTATATTCGGGACTGGTCTGCTTCGCTGGGTCTTCCAGATTCTCGGCTGGCTGGTGCTGATGGTCTTGGTCATCATTGCGCTGGCGGTCATCTATCGCCTGGGTCCGGACCGTGACGCCCCGAAGATGAAATGGGTATCGGTGGGCGCATTTGTCGCCACCCTGATCTGGCTAGCGGCCTCGATCGGCTTCTCGTTCTACTCCTCGACCTTCGGTAACTACGCCAAGACCTACGGCGTTTTCGCGGGCATCGTGGTGCTGCTGTTCTGGCTTTGGATCACTGCCTACGCGATCTTGCTCGGCGCGGAGATCAACGCTGAGTCCGAGCAGCAGACGGTCGCCGATACCACCAAGGGCGAGGAACAGCCGCTCGGTGAGCGGGGTGCAATCAAGGCCGACTCGGTCCCAAGCGAGGACCCCGAGGCGCCACAGCAGGAACGCTGATGAGGGAAATGCGGAGAGGCGAAGGCTGAGATGGCCGAACACCGTCGATTGAACTGCTCGCCAGAGCAGGTGTTCGCCGTACTCAATGACGGCTGGATGTATCCCCTTTGGGTGGTTGGCGCATCTCGGATGCGCGATGTTGATGATGGTTGGCCTGCTGTGGGAAGCAAGCTGCACCACTCGTTTGGGGTGTGGCCCGCGCTGATCGACGACAGCACTGAGGTGCTTGAGATTGAGCCCGGCAAGCGCCTAGTACTAGAAGCTCGCGGATGGCCAGTGGGCAAGGCTCGAGTAGAGATTACTGTCAAGCCGAACGGGAATGGCTCGTTGGTCACGATCTCTGAAGATGCGACTGGCGGCCCTGCGCGATTGGTTCCCGAGCCGATCCGCCAGGCCAGCATCGACTTCCGTAATCGTGAAACACTGCGGCGGCTCGGCTATATCGCCGAAGGCCGCCACGATGATCAGGCCGATATCGTCGAGCGATCGGGCTCTGCCGAGATTTGAGCTCTGCCACGTGTACTCGTCCGAGGGGTGAGCGGGGCATGCGCCAGAGCGGCCCGCGCCGCATTCATCCCACAGGCGCCGTGCACGGCACCGCCTGGGTGCGCTGAGGCTGAGGCCAGGTAGAGCCCCCGGATCGGCGTACCTGCCCGACCCAGGCCCGGAATAGGCCGGAAGATCACCTGCTGATCAAGGGCGGTGGTTCCCCCGTTCAGGGAGCCGCCGACCAGGCTCGCGTTCCGGCGCTCAAGGTCCAGTGGAGTAAGAATGCGACGCGCGATGATCCGCTCCGAGAAGCCAGGAGCGCGCTGCTCGATGCGATCTTGCATCCGATCAGCGAACCGCTCGGCCTCGCCGGCATCCCAGGAACCGGTGAGGTTTCCACCTGCATCGTTGAGCACACGCAGTGGTACGTGGGTGTAGGCCCACATGGATTCAGTCCCAGCCGGCGAGCGCGCCGGATCTGAGGTGGTCATCTGACCAATCAGCAGGAAGGGACGATCAGGAATACTGCCGGCGCTCAGCTGGGCGAAGCTCAGCACCAGCTCCTCATAGGAGTCCGCGATATGCACCGTCCCTGGCGCGTACGGCGGTGGGATACGCCACGGCACCGGGGCGCTGAGCGCCCAATCGACCTTGAAAGTGGCAGGATCGCGGCGGAAACCGGCCATCTTGGCCCGAACTCTCGCCGGCAGCTCGTCGAAAGTCACGAGGCGGCCGTAGAGATGTTCGGCCGCCACGTCGGCCAGCACGGCGCGCCGAACCCGGACAAGCTGATCATGAACCAGTACGGCCGCGGCGCGCCTATGCTCGACGCCGATCTTGGTTACCTCGGCGTTGCACACCACCGTGCCGCCATGCGCCGTAAAGCGATCTCGCATTGCTTCGGCAAGCCTGCCCGCTCCGCCTTCCGGGACCGGATACCCGACGGTCTGGCCGAGCATGATCAACAGCAGCCCGAGGAAACCGGATCCGGCGCCATCCGGCGGAATGTCTGCGTGCAAGGCGTTTCCGGTAAGGAGCAGCCTTACCGCCTGGCTCCCGAAGTTCTGCTCGACGACATTGCCTGCTGGAGCCAGCAGCTGGCGTACGAAGGACAACCCACCCACACGCGGCAACTTGATCATGGCTCGGAGTGCGGGCCGGACCGGTGGAAACGGCGTGACCAGGGCATCGACCAGGCTTGGGCCGATCTTGCGCCATTGATCAACAAGGGCTCGCCAGGCCGCCCCATCACCTGGATGCTCCTCGTCGAGCAGCTTGGCGGTGATATCCAGGTCGCGATGCAGCATGATCCACGAGCCATCGCCTCGAGAGTGCCCGAGCACTGCCGGAGCGTGCCTCCAACGCAGCCCGTACTCCTCAAGATGCAGCCCCTTGATCACCCGGGAGGCATAACCCAGCGGATAGAAGGCGCTGAATGTGTCGGAGATGAAGTCCGGATGTAGTTCGCGATCACTGCGTACCGCGCCGCCAACCTCGGGTTGCGCCTCCAGCAATAGGGTTTCCCATCCGGCGTCCGCCAGCCGGTTGGCGGCTACCAGCCCGTTCGGACCCGCGCCGATGACAACCGCATCGACCTCCCGCGGCAGCGTCATGTTCCTAGTTCACAGGACGGGCCGTCCGCCGGTGACTGCCACCCGGGCGCCGGAGATGTAACTGCCGTCATCGGAGGCGAGCAGCACGTAGACCGGCGCCAGCTCCTTGGGCTGGCCCGCCCGGCCAAGTGGGGTGTCCTGACCAAACTTCTCCACTTTCTCTTCTGGCATAGTCGCCGGAATCAGCGGCGTCCAGATCGGGCCCGGAGCGACGCTGTTGACCCGGATTCCTTTCTCACCGAGCATCTGGGCCAAGCTGGCACAGAAGTTGGCGATCGCCGCTTTGGTTGCCGCGTACGGAGCAAGCGTCGGCGAAGGCGTGTCGGAGTTCACCGATGAGCTGCCAATGATCGAGGATCCCGGCTTCATATGGGGAATGGCGGCCTTGCACAGATGGAACATGGCTCCGATGTTGGTATCGAAGGTGTAATCCCACTCGTCGTCGGGAATTTCCTCCAACGTCTCGTGGGTCATCTGGTACGCGGCGTTGTTGACCAAGATGTCAACGCCGCCCAGCTCATCGACCGCGGTCTGAATGATGTCCCGACAACGCTGCGGATCAGCCACGTCGCCCTTCACCAGTACGGCGCGTCGGCCGGCCTTCTCGACATAGCCGGCTGTGTCCTTGGCATCGGAATCCTCGCTCAAGTAGGAAATCACTACGTCGGCGCCTTCACGCGCGTATGCGATTGCGACCGCACGTCCTATCCCTGAGTCGCCGCCAGTGATCACTGCGACCTTGCCCGTTAGCTTTCCGCTGCCCTCGTAGCTGTCCTCGCCGCAGTCGGGTACCGGGGTCATCTTCGACTGAACGCCCGGCACTTCCTGCTGCTGTGGGGGCTGGCTCATATTTCCTCCTTGATATGGGTGTGCTGGGTCAGTTACCCGCGAACACTCGAACTGAACATGACTGCGATGTGCCGCTCGACGGCGAATCGGAGATGGTGGAGCATCGGTTACATGGCAGTGATCGACAGCGGAGGATCGCGATGACCGTACGTGCCCGTCCACCGTTCGACGTTGAGCTTGCACCCGCCCTCGAGGGGTTGCCGGGGTTCTTCACGACGCTGGAACCGAGTTCCATTGCGGAGTTCCGAGCGGCGACCACACGTCCCTCCTCGCTCGACGACGTCATCGCGGGGCGGCCGGTCGAGGTCACCGACCACGCCGTGACCGGTTACGGCGGCGGCGAGATCGTCGTCACCGTCCTGCGGCGCAGCGACCACGAGGGTGTGGCGAATCCCGGTGTCTATCTGATCCACGGTGGCGGCATGGTCGGCGGGAGCCGCTGGGCGGTCGCTCCGATGCTCGTCGAGTGGGTGCTTCAGTACGGCGCCGTCGCGGCCGCCGTGGACTTCCGTCTCGCTCCCGAGTTCAGTGACCCCGTGCCCGTTGAGGACTGTTACGCGGGGCTCGAGTGGTTCGCCGGCCGCGCTGACGGGTTCGGCTTCGACCCGCGACGGGTGCTGATCGGGGGTCAGAGCGCCGGCGGTGGCCTCAGCGCCGGGACGACGCTGCTCGCCCGCGATCGCGGAGGACCGATGCCGGCAGCGATGCTGCTCATGTGGCCGATGCTCGATGATCGGAATGACACCGTTTCAGCGCAGCAGATCGACGGCGTTGGCATCTGGGATCGCACCAGTAACGAAACCGGCTGGACTGCACTGCTTGGCGATCGCCGCGGCAGCGCCGATGTGTCGACCTATGCGGCGCCGGCACGTGCGACAGACCTGTCCGGCCTGCCGCCCGCCTACATTGAGGCCGGTAGCGCCGAGGTGTTACGCGACGAGGCCGTCGCCTTTGCTAGTCGGATATGGCAGGCGGGCGGCAGCGCTGAACTCCACATCTGGGCGGGCGGCTTCCACGGGTTCCAGACGATCGTGCCGACGGCAGCGATGTCACAGACGGCGGTGCAGACCCGCGAGTCCTGGGTGCGCCGCATAATGGCGCCCTGACCCGAGTCTCGCCGGCCCCTCAGGAGCCGGTCTCGCGATGCGGCTCCGCGACGGGCTTGGACTCCGGTGAGCCGCGCTGCCGCAGGTACACCGACGCGAAGACGATCACCGCCACCGCAAGGAACTCGCTCTGCCAGTTCTGGAACGACTCGAACCAGAACTGCGACGTGCCCAGATACTGCAACGTCGTTACCGGCGCACTGCCATGCTCCAGCTCTTGATCGCTGTATTCCTTGGCGCCGGCGATGGCATGCCCGATGATCGATGCGAAGAACAGTATGAAGAACAGCGCCGACAGCGAGTGCTCGTACGCAGTCAGCACCCAGCCGCCACGGCGGACCGGCCACGGTACGCCAGGTTGCTTCGCCGCTTGCCGTGGATCCTCGTCCTGGGGCGCAGCTTCGTCAACCGGCTTCGACTCCGATGACCCCTTTTGGAAAAGGAAAGCGGTCAGTACGACGTACATGGCCATCTGCAGAAATTCGCTCTCCCAGTTCTCGAACGTCGCCTCAAAGAAGGCGCCGCTCAGCAGGTAGCCGCCGAGCGAGACCGCCTGCTGGCCGTGTTCGAGTTGGTCGGAGTTGTAGACCCGTACGCCGGACAGAATCATTCCGCCGAAGAAGATGAGAAAGAGAGCCAGATTGGCGACCAGCAGTCCATGATCACGCAACCATTCGCGCACCGCGCCTCCAGATTTGATCTTGCTCGCCGGTCAGCCCTGATCGCTTCGCGCGAGACGAATCCATCGATATCCCCAGCCATTGAGGCCGAGGCCGGTCAACTTTTCAGACGGTGCGGCATATGGCCCGTCCACGAACAGGTCGTACGGCGCGCCGTCCATGCCTGGCAACGGGCCTATGTCGATGGTTACCTCGGTATCGGCCAGGTTGTGCAGCAGCAAGATCGATCCCGCTGGCGCGTCGAATCGATGCGCCAACACAGAGCGCGGCAGCGGTGCTTTGATCACCGAGCAGGTCCCGGTGCCAATCTCTGGAGCCGTACGCAGCGTGTGAATCAGGTTTTCGAACCAGCGCAGTAAGGAATTCGGATCTTGTTGCTGTGCCCGCACGTTGATCTTCTTCGCGCCGAACTTGCCGGTCATCGTGACAGGTCGGAAGAGCGCATCCGGTGGGGCCGAGCTGAACCCGGCATTCGCGGTCGGGTCCCAGTGCATAGGTGTTCGGACCGCCTCCCGGCCGTCGAGGCTGAGATCCTCCCCCATGCCAATCTCTTCGCCGTACCGCAGAGCCGGACTGCCGGGTAGCGAGAACTGCAGCGCATACGCCATCTCGATCCGGCGCTGATCACCGCTCAGCATCGGTGCCAAGCGGCGGCGAATGCCGCGACCGTACAACTGCATCTCCGAACGTGGCGCAAAGGCGCGGAAAACGTCACCGCGTTGTTCGTCGGTGAGCCTGCTGAGGTCCAGCTCGTCGTGGTTGCGCAGGAAACTGACCCATTGCCCGCCTTGCGGCAACTGCACTGCCGTGGTCAAAGCCTCGATCAGCGGTTCGGCGTCGCTGCGAGCCAGTGCCAGCCAGAGGCGGGGATTGAGCAGGAAGTCAAACATCATCTGTGCCCGGTCGCTCGGCCCGTCTGGGCGGCTGCCCACGAATGTGCCGATCTCGCTTGGAGGCAGGTTTGCCTCACACAGCAGCACCGAGTCACCACGCCGCCACTGGGTCTCTTGGCGCCAGGAGTCCATGATCGAAAAGTCCTTGGGCGCATCATCGACGCCAGGCTTGACCAGCTCGATGATGAAGGGAGCTGCGTCGATCCGGAAACCAGCGGCACCCATCTGCAGCCAGAAGCCCATCACCTTGGCCATCTCGGTGCGGACGGCTGGATTAGCCCAGTTGAGGTCCGGCTGGAAGTCATAGAAGCGATGGAAATACCACGCCTGCGCCTGCTCGTCGAAGGTCCAGGTCTCGCTCTGCTCACCGGGGAAGACCGTGCCTTGATGCCGGTTGGCTGGCTCCTCGGCGCTCCAGATGTACCAATCGCGGTACGGGGAGTCTGGACTGCTCCGTGCCGAGACGAACCAGGGATGTTCGTCGGAGCTGTGGTTCACGACGAGGTCGAGGATGATGCGGATTCCGCTTTCTTGGGCTTCGCGAGCCAGCTCCGCGAAGTCACCGAGGTTTCCCAAGGCCGGGTCGACGCCATAGAAGTCACTGATGTCGTA
>JBKPEY010000166.1:0-11692 GCA_046744405.1 Actinomycetota bacterium | reverse complement strand
CCGGCGATATAGCCCTCGTTGGTCAAGATCTCAGCAATGCCAACTTTGATCTTGCTATGCGGCATGATCGCCGTCTCGTGGTACGCCTGGCTGGCGTTCCGGATCCGGGTCAACATGTCCGCAATCGGATCTGTCATGGTCATGAGTTTGGGTTTCTACTTTCTCGGAGTGGTTTCCGTTCGGACCTGTTCCGTTTTGATGGCCCTGTCTTTGATGGCCCTGTCTTCGATGGCGTTGTCGGGGTTGGGCGCTGCGGTGCTCGCATTCGCCCCAGCTGAGCCGCGACGTCCGGACCTACTTTGCGGCGTCGCCCAAGGGCGACCCTGTCCAGTCCGGCCGCTTGCCCCGAGCGCGGCAACAATGAGCGACGAATCAAGCATCGGCGATCACCACGACGATTTCGTGATACCGGGCAATTCGCCCTTGTGCGCCAGCTCGCGTAGGCAGATGCGGCACAGGCCGAACTTGCGATAGACCGCCTTGGGCCGGCCGCATCTTTGGCAACGCGTGTATGCGCGTACCCGGAACTTTGGCTTACGAGCCTGTTTGACTCTGAGCGCTGTCTTGGCCATGGTTTTTCCTCCTCCGTTCGCTTCAGTTCGCCCGGAACGGGAAGCCGAGATGGCGCAGCAGCGCCCGGCCCTCGTCGTCATTGCTAGCCGTCGTTACGAACGTGATGTCCATGCCGCGTACCCGGTCGATCCTGTCTTGATTGATCTCGTGGAACATCACTTGTTCGTTGAGACCGAATGTGTAATTGCCCTTGCCGTCGAACTGTTTGGGCGATAGACCGCGGAAGTCACGGATGCGCGGCAGCGCCAGTGTCAACAGCCGGTCGGCGAACTCCCACATCCGTGTGCCCCGCAATGTCACATGCGCGCCGATCGGCATGCCGGCCCGCAGTTTGAACTGCGCAATCGACTTCCGCGCCCGGGTGACCACCGGCTTCTGGCCGGTGATGGTTGCCAAGTCGCGCACGGCGCCGTCGATCAGCTTCGAATCGCGCGCCGCCTCGCCGACGCCCATGTTCACCACGATCTTGACCAGACTGGGAGTCTGCATCACGTTCTTGATCTGAAACTCGTCCCGCAGTGCAGGGGCGATTTCGTCGCGGTAGCGCTGCTGCAGCCTGGGCAAAGTGCGCTCAGTGGTCGGAGTGGTCATCAGATCTCCTCTCCGGTCGCCCGGGCAATCCGTACGCTGCGAGTCGAGGAGTACTCCGATCCGTCGGGACGCCGCTTCCTCACCTCGACCCGGTCGTAACCGATCCGGGTAACGATTTCCTCCCCTTCGGAGTTCTTCACCACCAGCTGCACGTTGGATGCGTGAATCGGCGCCTCAGAGGAGACGATGCCGCCCTTAGTGGTCTGGCGCGCCTGAGGTTGTGCAGAGGTATCACGTAGATGCCGCTTGACGACGTTGACCCCGGCGACGGTCAGCTTGTTGCGGTCGGGATAGACCGCGATCACTTCACCCACCAAACCGCGATCTTTACCGCTGATCACCTTGACCCGATCACCCTTACGGATGTGCAAGTTGCCCTTTTTCTTCTCACTCATGGTTCACAGCACCTCCGGTGCCAACGAGATGATCCGCATGAAGCGCTTTTCGCGCAGCTCCCGCCCCACTGGACCGAAGATGCGGGTGCCGCGTGGCTCGCCGTCGTTCCGCAAGATCACCGCGGCGTTCTCATCGAACTTGATGTATGAGCCGTCGGTGCGGCGATGCTCCTTAGCGGTTCGCACGACCACTGCCTTGACGATCTCGCCCTTCTTGACGTTGCCGCCAGGGATGGCGTCTTTGACCGTACCGACGATGATGTCGCCGATGCCCGCATACCGGCGACCGGATCCGCCGAGCACCCGGATGCACAAGATCTCCTTGGCACCGGTGTTGTCGGCGACCTTGAGCCGCGACTCCTGCTGGATCATCTGAAGCTCTTCCTCTTCTCAGACTTGTCAGAACCCAGCAGCGCCATAGCGCTGCTCAGTTCTGACAAGTCGGTGCAATTACTTGGCTTTCTCGACGATCTCGACGAGGCGCCAGCGCTTGGTCGCGCTCAGCGGCCGGGTCTCCATGACGCGTACGCGATCACCAACGGCAGCGGCATTTTGCTCATCGTGTGCCTTGAGCCGGCTTGTCTGGCGGAGCACCTTGCCGTACAGCCGGTGCTTCACCATGGCCTCGACCGCGACGACAACGGTTTTGTCCATCTTGTCGCTGACCACATAGCCCTCACGGACCTTGCGTCGTTGCCCGCGCTCTGCGTCGGGCGCATCAGCTCGCCCGCGCTCTGCGTCGGGCTTCTCGGTTATGTTCTCGCTCATTCCTGAACCCCTTCGGCGTCGGGATCGTCGATGATGCCGAGCTCACGCTCGGTCAACACCGTGTAGATCCGCGCGATGTCCTTCCGTACGGCGCGGAGCCGGCCGTGCGACTCGAGCTGACCCGTTGCTGCCTGAAACCGAAGCGTGAAGAGTTCCTCCTTGAGCTCAGTCACCTTGGTATTCAGCTCACCGCGACTCAGCCCGCGCAGCTCTGCCGCCGTCGTTACCTTCGCCATCAGATCTCACCTGCCTCACGCTTGATGAAGCGCGCCTTCATCGGCAGCTTGTGGATGGCCAGCCGCATTGCCTCGCGGGCAACGTCCTCATTCACGCCGGAAAGCTCAAAGAGCACCCGGCCAGGCTTGACATTGGCGATCCACCACTCAGGTGAGCCCTTGCCCGAACCCATTCGGGTCTCGGCCGGCTTTTTGGTCAGCGGGCGGTCCGGATAAACGTTGATCCAGACCTTTCCGCCACGCTTGATGTGCCGAGTCATGGCAATACGCGCCGACTCGATCTGCCGGTTGGTGAGGTAGGCCCCCTCCATTGCCTGGATGCCGTAGTCGCCGAAGGCCAGCTTGGTGCCACCTTTGGCTGCACCGGTGCGCTTGGGGTGGTGCTGCTTGCGGAACTTGATCTTGCGCGGAACCAACACCGCTCAGCCCTCCTGTCCCGACGTGTCAGCTGGTGCCGGTGCGGTAGCGCCAACCTCGGCTGGGGCAATCTCTGGTGCACTCTCGGCAGGGACGCCCTCGGCGGGCACACCTTCGGTACGAGTAACTTCCGGCGCGCCCTCAGTGCGCCGACGTCCACCACGCTCCGGACGGTCACCGCGGGCCGGTCGCTCGCCACGGCCCGGACGGCCTGGACGGGTACGCCCACCGGCCGCGTTCCGAGCGGCCTTCTGGGCCGCACGCTCGGCACGCGTTCCGGACACATCCCCCTTGTAGATCCACACCTTGACCCCGATCCGGCCGAACGTGGTCTTGGCCTCATGGAAGCCGTAATCGATGTCGGCTCGCAGGGTGTGCAGCGGCACCTGCCCTTCCCGGTAGAACTCTGAACGACTCATCTCAGCCCCGCCGAGACGACCCGAGCATTGAATCCGGATGCCCCGGGCACCGGAGCGCATGGCACTCTGCTGCGCCTTACGCATGGCACGCCGGAACTGCACCCGGGAGGCCAGCTGCTCGGCCACGCCCTGGGCAACCAATTGCGCATCGGTCTCGGGGTTCTTCACCTCGAGGATGTTGAGTTGCACCTGCTTGCCAGTGAGCTTCTCGAGGTCGCCGCGGACTCGCTCGGCTTCGGCACCATTGCGCCCGATCACGATGCCTGGTCGGGCGGTGAAGATATCCACCCGAACCCGATCCCGGGTGCGCTCGATGTCGACGGAGGAAATTCCGGCTCGCTCCAACCCCTTGGTCAACATCCGGCGGATCTTGACATCCTCGCCGATGTAGTTGGAGTAGAGCTTGTCTGCATACCACCGGCTTTTGTGATCGGTAGTGATGCCGAGGCGAAAGCCATGCGGATTGATCTTCTGACCCATGCTCACTTCTCCTTCGAGCGGGTGCTTACCTGCCCGCGAGTTGCTGGTTCAGTTCTGGGTTCGACGACAACGGTGATGTGGCTGGACCGCTTGAGAATGCGGCCCCAGCCGCCGCGCGCCCGCGGGCGAATCCGTCGCAACGTGACCCCGTCATCCACGAACGCCTGCGAAACATACAGGTCCGCCCGCCGAAGGTTGTCGGTCCGCTCGGCGTTGGCAACCGCACTCGCGATTACCTTGTAAACCGGCTCGCTTGCGGCCTGCGGTGCGAACTTGCAGGTGTTCAGCGCATCCTCTACATCCATGCCACGGATCAAATCCACGACCCGGCGCACCTTCGGCGGCGACATCCGGACCTGCCGTGCGATCGCGTACGAACCGGGACGGTCGCCGAGCAACGCCGAACGGCGGGTGGGACGTACGTCCTTGCTCATCTGTTCAGATTCCTTCTCTGCCTAGCGGCGCCGGGACTTCCGGTCATCCTTGACATGGCCTCGGAAGGTCCGCGTTGGCGCGAACTCTCCCAGCTTGTGGCCGACCATCATCTCGGTGATGAACACCGGCACATGCTTACGGCCGTCGTGTACGGCGATCGTGTGGCCGATCATGTCGGGCACGATCATGGAACGGCGCGACCAGGTCTTGATCACGTTCTTGGTCCCTCGGGAGTTCTGCACCTCGACCTTCTTGGCGAGGTGGTCGTCGACAAAGGGGCCCTTCTTCAGACTGCGTGGCATCTTGTTGTCGTGCTCCTGCTCAGCGCTTCTTGCCGGTCTTGCGGCGACGGATGATCAAGCGAGAACTCGCCTTGTTCTTGTTCCGGGTGCGGCCCTCAGGCTGCCCCCATGGGGAGACGGGGTGACGGCCACCGGAAGTCTTGCCCTCACCACCGCCATGCGGGTGATCGATTGGGTTCATGGCAACCCCGCGGACGCTGGGACGCCTGCCCTTCCACCGGTTACGACCGGCCTTCCCCCAGCTGATGTTGGATTGCTCCGCGTTTCCAACTTCCCCGACGGTGGCCCGGCAGCGTACGTCGACCATTCGCATCTCACCGGACGGCATACGTAGCGTGGCGTTCTTACCCTCGCGGGCCACCAGCTGAATGCTCGAGCCGGCAGAGCGGGCCAGCTTCGCGCCGCCGCCGGGCCGCAGCTCGACTGCGTGGACCGTGGTACCGACCGGGATGTTACGCAGCGGCAAGTTGTTGCCCGGCCGAATGTCGGCGCGCTCACCTGCCTCCACCTGGCTGCCTTGCCGAAGACCCTCAGGCGCGATGATGTAGCGCTTCTCGCCGTCGGCGAAGTGCAGCAGTGCGATCCGAGCAGTGCGGTTCGGGTCGTACTCGATATGTGCGACCTTGGCTGGGACGCCGTCCTTGTCGTAACGCTTGAAGTCGATCAGGCGGTACGCCTGCTTGTGTCCACCGCCGATGTGCCGAGTGGTGATCTTGCCGGCGTTGTTCCGGCCACCTGTCTTGGGGTTCGGCGTGACCAGCGACTTCTCCGGCGTGGATCTGGTCAGCTCGACGAAGTCAGCGACGCTGCTGCCGCGCCGGCCCGGCGTCGTCGGCTTGTACTTACGGATAGCCATGTGATCTTCCTAGTGTTTCCTGATCAGCTGCCTGGCGCGGAGAAGATGTCGATGCGCTCGCCCGGCGCGATGGTGACGATCGCCCGCTTGATATCGGGGCGCTTGCCCTGGCCATATCTGGTGCGCCGTTTCTTGCCCGGCCGGTTCAGCGTATTCACCTCTGTGACCCGAACCTTGAACACCGTTTCGACAGCGATCTTGATCTCGGTCTTGTTCGCATCTGGAGCAACGAGGAAGGTGTACTTGTTCTCGTCCAGCAGCCCGTAGCTCTTCTCACTCACCACAGGCGCGATCAAGATGTCGCGATGATCACGGATCTTGACGCTGCTGCTCATTTCTTCTCCTCCTCAGCGAGCTCAGCGACTTCACTCTCGGAAGCCACCGATTTCGCCGACTTTCCCGCAGCGGGACCTGTCACAAAGGCCTGGAGCGCGGAGGAGGTAAAGACCACCTCGTCGCTGACCAGCACGTCGTAGGCATTCAGCTGGTCAACGGCGATCGCGTGCACCGTGGCCACGTTGCGCAAACTCAGCCACGCCAGATCCTCGTCCCGATGGATCACCACAAGAATCTTGTGTGAGGTGGTCACCGCGTCCAACGCCGCGAGCGCCGCCTTAGTCGACGGCGTATCGCCAGAGGCCAGTTCGGCCACTACGTGGACCCGGCCGTTCCGAGCTCGATCCGACAACGCACCGCGCAATGCAGCGGTGATCATCTTCTTTGGCGTGCGTTGCGCATAGTTGCGGGGCTGCGGCCCGTGAACTGTGCCGCCGCCAATGAACTGCGGTGAACGCCTGGAGCCCTGGCGGGCGCGACCGGTGCCCTTCTGACGCCAAGGCTTGCTGCCGCCACCGCGAACCTCGCCCCGGCCCTTGGTGGCATGGGTGCCCTGCCGTGCCGCCGCCAGCTGAGCGGTCACGACCTGATGGAGCAGCGGAACATTCGCTGGTACGTCGAAAAGCTCGGCAGGAAGCTCCGCGGTGCCAGTCTTGGCGCCCTTCACGTCGACCACATCGACGGTTCGGCTCTCGCTCATGCCGCATCTCCCTTCTTGGCAGCGCTCCGCATGACCACCAGACCGCCTTTGCTGCCCGGGATGGCGCCCTTGAGCAAGATCAGTCCGCGCTCTGCGTCCACGGCATGGACGACCAGGTTTTGCACGGTCACTCGCTCCGCGCCCATCCGCCCGGCCATCCGAAGGCCCTTGAACACCCTGCTTGGCGTAGCGCAGCCGCCGATGGAACCTGGCGCCCGGTGCTTGCGGTGCACACCGTGGGAGGCTCGCAGACCGTGAAACCCATGCCGCTTCATCACACCAGCGGTGCCCTTGCCTTTGCTGACACCGGTCGCATCAATAACGTCTCCGGCTGCAAAGACCTCAGCGTTGAGCTCTTGGCCAAGGGTGTACTCGCTGGCGTCACTGGTCCGAATCTCGACCAGATGCTTCCGCGGCGTGACGCCGGCCTTCTGGAAGTGTCCGGCACTGGGCTTAGTCAGCTGCTTCGGCTTAACGGCGCCGAAACCGAGCTGAACCGCGGAATAGCCATCGTTATCAGGGGTGCGGATCTGGGTCACCACGCAAGGCCCCGCCTGAACCACGGTCACGGGGACAATGCGGTTGCTCTCATCCCACAGCTGGGTCATGCCGAGCTTAGTGCCCAGCAGGCCCTTGACTGTGCGTTCTGTCTTAGTGGCGGTCATCGTTGATCATCCTCAAAGCTTGATCTCGATGTCGACACCCGCCGGCAGGTCGAGCCGCATCAGTGAGTCGACGGTCTTGGGAGTCGGGTCGATGATGTCGATCAGACGTTTGTGCGTCCGCATCTCGAAGTGCTCCCGGCTGTCCTTGTACTTGTGCGGGGAGCGGATGACGCAGAAGACGTTCTTCTCTGTGGGCAATGGCACCGGCCCGGCGACCTTGGCGCCCGTACGCGTCACCGTGTCGACGATCTTGCGCGCCGACGAGTCGATGACCTCGTGGTCGTAGGCCTTGAGCCTGATGCGGATCTTTTGTCCCGCCACCGTTCGTCCTTCTTCTCGTCTTTGGGTCTTTCGTCTTTTGGTACCTGCTCCGACCCCCGGGGTCGGGCGTGTCGGCCAGCATTCGGCGCACCACACCCCATCCCTTGTGTGCTGAGGAGGTGGCCCGGCCCTGGACCGGGCGTCCAGGCAACCGAGCAGTTCAGGATCTCGCGGTTCGGTGGGCTCGCTATCAGGCTGGAAGATCAGCCCGACAGGCACGGCTCACCCCGGCGACCCCGTCGGAGCAACCTGACGATTCTGTCAGAGTCCTACAGTCAGATCAAATTTCAGCAGTCGAAATCTGGCCTGGGCAAGGCACATCGGCCCTATCGCCTTGGATTTCGCCACTTACGGCTGGCGCAATTGCCAGACCACGCTGCGGCCGAACGACCAGCACAGTAAACCAAGCGCAGCCAGCAGAAACGCAGTTGGCACCCAATGCGCGCCATGGACCAATCCGAAGACCAGCGCAGTCAGCAGAGCCACCGCCTGGATAACCGCGATGACCTTGCCGGAGTAGCGGTAGGGCAACGGAGTCCGCAAAGCCGGGACGACAATGGCCATGGCAACGTAGCCGTATCGCATCGCGCCGATGGCCAACACCCACCAGCCAGCGATCCCGAGTGCTGCGACCGCAATACAGAGCACGATCAGCATCGCCGCGTCGGTCTCCACGTCAAATCTCGCGCCAAAGGACGTAGCCTCTCCCCTTGCTCGTGCGACGCGACCGTCCAGGCCATCGAGCGCCAGGCAGATCGTTCCCAAGATGACCATCGTCAGTACGCCATTCCTCGCCATGCCGCTGGCCCATGCCTGTAGGGCAAATCCGGCAAGGAAACAGACGCCTAGCCCTCGCGCCAGTGTGACAAGATCGGCAAGGCGCAGGCTTCTGGTGCGTGAATACCGCGCGACCAGGGCCGCAAGTAACAAAAAGCAAAAGGCCGCCGTCGACGCGGACAGCCAGCTCAACCACAGGCCCACCAACCCAGCACCTAGCAGCACCGGGCCACAGGCTGCGAGCAACCAGTAATCAGTGTTGCCTCGCCTGCTGGTCCACAACAGCGGCGCTACCAACGTTTTCATCACCCACTCAGACGACCGATGAGCCCAATGAGTTCAGCCTCTCAGCCGAGGTCGCTCCGCTGTCGTAATTACCCACCCCTGTGTGCGCGATCCTCAAGTCGTAGGGGCTGCCGGCCATTAGGCTCGCAGGCGTGAGAAACGCCGGTGGGTTGAAGATCCGCGCTGGCGTCGCCGCTGGGCACCAATCGACCGCGCAGGCGGGGGCCGACATCCTCACCCGCGGCGGTAGTGCGGTCGACGCTGCCGTCTCGATGATGCTTGTCAGCTGCGCCGCAGAAACAATCTTTACCGGGCTCGGCGGTGGTGGCTTCGCAACCGTCTATGACGCTGCCTCGACGCAGGTGCGCTGCTTGGACTTCTTCGTCGCCGTTCCTGGTCTGGGCGGCAAGCGGCCAAGTCCTGCCACATCGATCGAGGTGATCTTCATCGGCCAGCACGTGCCGTACGAGATCGGGCCGGCCACAGTTGCCGTACCAGGAATCCCCGCCGGAGCCCATTACCTGTGGCAGCGGTGGGGCCGTCTTCCCTGGTCCGCGGTTACCGCGGCCGGACATGAGGCTTCCTACGGCACACCCTTCTCTGCTATGCATGCCCAAGTGCTCCCTCGCGTCGCCGCGGCTATGTGTGTTGGCGAAGGCGTTGAGGTATACCAGCGTCCGGATGGCTCCTTCTTGCAAGCCGGTGACCCATTGCGGCATCCGGATCATCACCGGGCGTACGAGCTCATGCTGCGCGATCCCCATGCCTTCTATTCCGGCGCGTACGCCGACGCCCTGATCGTCTCGGTCGCCGACGGCGGCGCCTTGAGCCAAGAAGATCTCGATGCTTACCACGTCATCGAGACGGCTCCTCGAACGGTTCGGGTCTGTGACTTCACTGTGCATGCTCGCGGTAATGATCTTGACGACCTGCTCGGCACAATGGAGCGGGTTGCCCCTGCCATGCACGGCGATCCGACAACCGATGGCGAGTCAGCGGCCGCCCTGGTCGATGCTCTGAGAGCGCCGAGCAAGCGGGCCGAGACCACCAACATCGTGGCGGTGGACGAGCAGGGCAACGGCTGCGTGATCACCACCAGCCTCGGCTTGGGCTCCGGAGTATGGGTGCCTGGCTACGGTGTGCACCTGAACTCGATGTTGGGTGAAGGCGAGTTGGTTCGCGGACTGGTGCATCCCGGCACTCGGATGGGCTCGATGATGTCACCGCTGATCGCACTTGATGATCATGGGCAACTGGCTGCCATTGCGGGTGCCGCCGGCGGCAGCCGGATCCGGCCGGCATTAGTGCAGTGCGTACTTCGGATGCTGCGCGGCGCGGCACCTCAGGAAGCCATCGATGCTCCGCGACTCAACGCACTCCCGGATCTGGTGAGGCTCGAACCCGGCTTCTTCTCCCACGTGATCAATTGGCTGGGGGCAAACGGTTACCAGACCGCGATCGCTGATCACCGTGACCCCTATTTCGGCGGCGTGTCGGCTCTTAGCCCGCTCGGCGGCGGAGCGGATCCCCGCCGCAGCGGCTTCGTGATCATGTCGTAACTCCGACTGTCAGCGTCTCAGAGCGCTATAGCCCTGTAAAACGCTGACAAGTCGAAGTTGCGTAGGGTCAGCACGTGACGATTCCCGCCTCGACTTACCGCCTGCAGCTCAATCGCAGGTTCACCCTGGACGATGCCGCCCGAGTAGTCGGCTACCTCGCCGAGCTGGGCGTGGACGCTGTGTACTTGTCACCGATATTGCAGTCGACGATCGGTTCCGATCATGGTTACGACACGACCGACGTATCTCATATCGACCATGATCGCGGCGGTGAAGCGGGACTGGAACGGCTTCTGACGAGTGCGCGCCTGGCGGGCCTTGGGGTGATCATCGACATCGTGCCCAACCATCTCGGCATCGAGCATCCGATTGAGAATCCGGCCTGGTGGGATGTCTTGCGGCTCGGCCAAGAGTCGCCATACAGCTCATGGTTCGACATCGACTGGAGTCGCGGCCGGATCGTCGTTCCGGTACTCGGTGATGATCCAGAGCTCAGTGTCGTCGACGGCGAGCTGCGCTACTTCGAGCACCGCTTCCCGCTTGCCCCGGGGACGTGGTCCGAGGGCGACGACGTCGCCGGTGTTCATGATCGACAGCACTACGAGCTGGTGCATTACACCCGAGGCAACGCCGAGCTGAACTACCGCAGATTCTTTGCCATCACGACCCTCGCTGGCGTGCGCGAGGAAGATCCGACGGTCTTCGATGCAATGCATGCATTAGTCCGCGACTGGTGCGAGGTCGGCGTGACCGGGCTGCGCATCGACCACCCGGACGGTCTGCGGGATCCACTCGGATATCTGCACCGGCTCCGATCATTTGCCTCCGGACAATGGATGACCGTCGAGAAGATCCTGGAACCGGGCGAAGAACTACCCAAGACCTGGCCGGTTGCCGGCACCACTGGATATGACGCGATGCGGGAGGTCACCGGGGTCTTTCTCGATCATGATCAGAAGGCAGAGTTCACAGCTCTCTATTCGCAGCTGACCGGGGACACCGCAACTCTCGCGGATCACATCCAGGCGGGCAAGCGGTTGGTATTGGACACCTTGCTTCCAGCCGAGGTGCGACGAATGGCGGCATTGGTCCCTGAGGTAGCTGATGCCAGTGCGGCGCTCGCTGAGGTAGCGATTGCCTTTGAGGTCTACCGTTCCTACCTTCCGGAAGGCGTCGCTGATCTTGATCATGCGTTGGCGACTGCTGCCGAACGGCGCCCCGAGTTGACCGCCACCCTTGATCAACTCAGTCCACGGCTACATGATCATGGTGATGATCTTGCGCTGCGCATGCAGCAGCTGAGCAGCGCTGCGATGGCCAAGGGCGTCGAGGACACCGCCTACTACCGGTATTCACGCTTCATTGCGCTCAATGAGGTTGGTGGCAATCCGGATCAATTCGGCATCCCGTTAGAGGACTTTCACACATTGCAGGCAGCAAGGCTGCGCGGGCAGCCGGAGTCGATGACCGGCCTGTCGACCCACGACACGAAGCGCGGCGAGGATGTTCGCGCCAGGCTGGCCGTGCTGTCGGAGATTCCCGAGACCTGGGCTGCATTTGCCGGGTTGTTCTTGAGC
>JBKPEY010000618.1:0-6676 GCA_046744405.1 Actinomycetota bacterium | reverse complement strand
CGGCAAGACCAAGACCGTACCGCTGGCAGAGGCAACCGAGGACTATCTGAGGTCGCTGCGCGCACTTCTCCCGTACGCGGACTATCTCGCCATCAACGTCTCCAGTCCCAACACGCCCGGTCTGCGTTCACTGCAAGATCCCGATTCATTGGCCGAACTGATCAAGGCCCTGGTCACGGAAGCCTGGCAGTTGGCAGCGGGCGGCCTGCCAGTGCCGATCTTCGTCAAGGTGGCTCCCGATCTCGCCGAGGCGGCGCTTGAAGATGTGGTCCAGGTGTGCAGCGAGGCGGGGGCTGAGGGACTTATCGCGACTAACACCACTCTGAGTAGAGAGGGGCTCCCAACGGGCGATCCTTCGGTCGTCGAGAAGGGAGGTCTCTCAGGAGCACCACTCACCGCACGATCTCGTGAGGTCGTACGCTTCCTGGCCGCACACACCAGCCTGCCCATCATCGGCGTCGGCGGCATTCTGAGCCGTGACGATGGTCAGGCGATGCTCGATGCGGGGGCCAGCCTGCTGCAGATCTACACCGGATACGTCTACGCCGGCCCTGCATTGCTGAACGATTTGAACCGGCTGGATCCACCAACTCTCAGAAACGGAGCCTCTGATCAAGTCTTACGGTGAACGCCTGGAGGCGCTGGTAGCCGAACGCGGTCCGCTCTGCGTGGGCATCGACCCACACCCCGGCCTACTTGCCTCCTGGGGACTTGCTTCGAATGCAGCCGGTCTGGAGAAGTGCGCGCGCGGCATGATCGAAGCGCTCGGGTCACTCCTGCCGGTCTTCAAACCGCAGTCGGCATTCTTTGAGGCGTACGGCTCTGCCGGGATTGCCGTGCTCGAACGGACGCTCGCCGACATCAAGGCCGCCGGCGCCCTCTCCATACTCGACGTCAAACGGGGCGACATCGGCTCTACCATGGACGCCTACGCGGCGGCCTATCTCAGTGACGGCTCACCGCTTGCCGCCGACGCGATCACGCTAAGCCCATATCTGGGCTTCGCCACCTTGGACAGCACCATCGAGCTCGCTGATCATGAAGGCCGCGGCGTCTACGTCCTCGCCTTGACCAGCAACCCGGAAGGCCCGCAGGTCCAGCATGCTCAAACCGCCGATGGCCGCAGTGTGGGCCAACTGATCATCGATGAGGCAGCCAGCCGCAACGCGATCCGTAGTAGGCAACCAATGGCTATCGGGCCTGTTGGCATCGTGGTCGGTGCAACCATCGGGCAGACCGCCGCCGACTTCACTGCCCTCAACGGGTCGATACTTTCTCCGGGCATCGGAGCCCAAGGTGGCAGCGCTGCCGACCTCCCGGCCCTATTCGGAGAGGCGTGCCGGTTCGTGCTGCCGTCCAGTAGCCGTGACGTCATGTCGGCCGGACCGACACCAACAAGGTTGCAGCATGCCGCGACACAGGTATTGGGTGAGATGAAAGCTGCCCTTGGGTTGAGGTAAGTTCTCAAGCCTGCCCAACAAATTGCCTGGCCGCCAGATGAGGACGCGAGCTGTGACGATACCCCCGCTGAGCGACGAGCAGCGTCAGCAGGCCCGACATGCAGCGACCGAGGCTCGACGCCGCCGCGCCGAGATCAAACAGGATCTGCGCTCCGGTGAACGCAGCCTTGCGCAGGTGCTCGATCTTGCCGAGACCGACGATGTCGTTGCCCATGCCAAGGTCATCGATGTGCTGAAAGCCCTGCCTCGAGTAGGTGCCGTGCGTGCCAATCGTGTTATGGAACGGCTCGATATCGCCGCCAACCGGAGGCTGCGCGGCCTTGGAAAGCATCAGATCGCAGCGCTGATCGCCGAGTTCTCCGACCGATCGACGCCGCCGCCGACCCAACAGTCGTGAGCCGAGCACGTCTCACCGTGCTCTCGGGACCCACTGCGGTGGGCAAGGGGACCGTCGTTACCCGGCTCACCCAGGAACATCCAGAGATCTTCGTCTCGGTCTCGGTCACCACTCGCCCGCCACGCCCAGGCGAAGTCGGTGGTGTTCATTACCACTTCGTCTCAGACGCTGAATTCGATGCGCTGATCGCCGAAGGCGCGCTCCTGGAGTGGGCGATCGTGCACGGCGTACACCGGTACGGAACCCCGCGCGGCCCCGTTCTGCAAGCTCTGGAGCAGGGACGGCCAGCATTGTTGGAGATTGATCTGCAGGGGGCACGGCAGGTTAAGGCGAATTGTCCCGACGCTCGGTTCGTGTTCCTCGCGCCACCCTCATGGGAGGAACTGGTACGCCGCCAAGTTGGGCGTGGCACCGAGTCGCCGGCACAGCGAGAGCGCCGGCTGCAGACGGCGCGTGCAGAGCTGGCCTCGCAAACAGAGTTTGACTATGTCGTCGTCAACCGCGAAATAGGCCAGGCGGTTGAAGACTTGGTAGCCTTGGTCCGTCTGTAGCCGTACAGGCGCTTCTGGCGTGTGTTGATCCAGCTCCCGAGCGGACAACTACAGCCTGCGCCGGTGGCGGCTGGCCTGTTCACCAAACCGAAGGTTCATACGTGTCTGGAAATCGTCCGATTGCAGAGGGCATCACCAATCCGCCAATCGATGAGCTGCTACAGCAATCAGATTCCAAGTACAAGCTCGTGTTGTTCGCCGCCAAGCGAGCTCGGCAGATCAACGCCTACTACTCCCAGCTCGGCGAAGGCTTGCTCGATCACGTCGGCCCACTGGTCGAGACCACTGTGCAGGAGAAGCCGCTGTCGATCGCCCTACGTGAGGTGAACGAAGGCAAGCTGAGCTGCATCGACATCGATCCAGAAGCAGAAGACGAGGAAGCCGAGTCCCGCTTCGAGCCTGCCTAAGTATCCGCTGCCAGTAAGCAGATAGGAGGCGATCGCCGCCCCCCGCTGGGCCGGCGATGAGAATCACGTGAGTCGCATCGTCCTCGGGGTATCTGGCGGTATTGCCGCTTACAAGGCCTGCGAGCTGCTTCGTCGGCTGCAAGGCGTTGGCCATGAGGTCACTGTGGTGCCGACTGCGGCGGCCCTAGAGTTTGTCGGCCTCAGCACCTGGGCCGCGTTGTCTGGCCGGCCGGTTCATACCTCGGTATTCGACGATGTGCACCTAGTACCCCACGTGAAGATCGGCCAAGAGGTCGATTTGGTCTTCGTTGCGCCGGCGACGGCCGACGTGCTCGCACGCGCCGCGACCGGACGTGCCGATGATCTGCTGACAAATGTGTTGCTGACCGCACGCTGTCCGCTGATGTTTGCGCCGGCGATGCACACCGAAATGTGGCTGCATCCTGCCACTCAGGCGAACGTGAGCACGCTGCGTAGCCGTGGTGCCGTCGTAGTACAACCCGATGCCGGTCGACTCACTGGCCCTGACGCTGGAGTTGGACGGCTGCCCGATCCCGCGGAGCTCGCTGCAGTCGCGACTGCGGTGCTGGCGGATCCAGACATCGCAGTGCGCGCTGCCGGTCAGGACATGGCGGGCCTGAAGGTTGTGGTCAGCGCCGGTGGTACCCGGGAGCGACTTGATCCAGTGCGCTTCATCGGCAATGCGTCTTCGGGCCTGATGGGTTGGGCGCTAGCTCGCGCTGCCGTACTGCGCGGAGCCGAAGTGCGCCTGGTGGCGGCCAATGTCGGTATGCCAGCACCGCCCGGCACCGAGGTCGAAGCGGTGAACTCAACTGCTGATCTTGCTCAAGCCATGGCGGTGGCCGCAAAGGATGCCGATATCGCGATCATGGCGGCGGCACCTGCCGACTTCACACCTGCGAACACCAGCGACACCAAGATCAAAAAATCGGGAGACAGCGGCCTAGAGCTGCGACTGATACAGACCACCGACATCCTTGTCAGCCTGGGTAAGGCGCGAACTGACTCGCGTCAAGTGCTGGTTGGATTTGCCGCCGAGACACCAAGCGATGGACAGACCTTGCTTGATCTCGGCTACGCCAAGCTGAAGCGCAAGGGTTGCGACATGCTGGTCCTCAATGAGGTCGGCCCGAACCTGGCATTCGGCCAACCTGACAACCAGATAACAATCCTGACTTCTGAGGGAGCGTCTGGGCCGCTCGCCGGCAGCAAGGACACGCTTGCGCATCGAATTTGGGATGATGCGCTCTCGCTGCGGGCCCGCCGGTAGGTTTCCGGGACATGGCACGCAGACTGTTTACTTCGGAATCGGTGACCGAAGGACACCCGGACAAGATCGCTGACCAAATCAGCGATTCAGTGCTCGACGAAATGCTGAGCCAGGATCCAAATAGCCGCGTGGCGGTGGAGTGTCTAGTAACGACCGGACTTGTTGTAGTGGCTGGTGAAGTCACTACCGAGTCATACGTGGAAATCCCGCGGGTGGTACGGGAACGCATCATCGACATTGGCTACGACTCCTCAACCAAGGGCTTCGATGGTGCCTCTTGTGGTGTCACGATTGCGATTGGGCAGCAGTCGCCTGACATTGCTCAGGGCGTCGACGTGGCATTTGAAAGCCGGACCGGCGAGTCCACCGACATGCTCGATTTGCAAGGTGCCGGCGACCAAGGCCTGATGTTTGGTTACGCCTGCAGTGAGACGCCGACCTTGATGCCACTGCCGATCGATGCCGCTCATCGACTCGCCGAACAGCTTGCCAGCGTACGCAAGGACGGCACCATGCCGTACCTGCGGCCAGACGGCAAGACCCAGGTGACGGTGGAATATGACGGCGATCGTCCCACGCGCATCGACACCATCGTCTTATCTAGCCAGCATGCCGCCGACATTGATCTGGAAGCGCTACTCGCTCCTGACGTTCGTAAGCACGTCGTTGACCCCGTTCTGGAGCGTTACGACATCGACACCTCGGACTATCGGCTGCTGGTGAACCCGACCGGACGATTCGAGATCGGCGGCCCCATGGGGGATGCAGGTCTTACCGGTCGCAAGATCATCGTCGACAGCTACGGCGGAATGGCCCGACACGGAGGCGGTGCCTTCTCCGGAAAGGACCCGTCGAAGGTGGACCGTTCCGGCGCATACGCGATGCGCTGGGTCGCCAAGAACGTAGTGGCGGCAGGGCTCTCCGGCCGCTGCGAGGTCCAGGTGGCGTACGCGATCGGCAAGTCTCATCCGGTTGGCTTCTATGTGGAGACGTTTGGCACCGAGAGCGTTCCGGTCGACCAGATCCAGCAGGCGGTGCTCGAGGTGTTCGATCTGCGCCCGGCTGCGATCATCCGCGATCTTGATCTCAAGCAGCCGGTCTATGCTCAGGTGGCGGCGTACGGACACTTCGGCCGGGAGCTCCCCGGAATGAGCTGGGAGAGCGTCGACCGCGCCGGTGCACTGGCCGCCGCGGTGCGCGGCTGATTCCAGCCGTCTGACCCCCTGACGCCGCGGCGCGCCCGCCGCCGCGGTCCAAGGGGTCGTCCCCCTTGCTCACAACTTGTGTCAGTGGCTGCGGCCTATCATCTGGTGTGCCCGAACTGAGCGAGCCAGAACTCCCGGTCGCCAGGGTGGCTGTCGACATACCGCTCAGTCATCTGGACCGGCCGTTCGACTATGCGGTGACGGCGGAACAGGACGCGGACGCGGTGCCGGGCACTCGGGTGCGAGTACGGTTCGCGGGACGGCTGCGTGACGGGTTCATCCTTGATCGAGTTGCCGTGGGTGATCATGATGGAGCGTTGACGCCACTTCACAAGATCATCTCGAAGGAGCCGGTGCTGAGCACCGAGATCGCGAGGCTGGTCAGGAAGGTTGCTGATCATTACGCGGGCACATTCGCCGACGTGATGCGGCAAGCCGTGCCGCCGCGGCACGCCGCGACAGAACAGGCAGCGCGGCAGCCGGGTCGAGATGGCTTGCCAGATGATCAGCCCGCAGGACCACTCCTGGACTATCCCGCCGGCTCTGAATTTCTGGCAGCGCTTCGCGCATGTCGAAGTCCGCGGGCCATGTGGCAGGTGACTCCCAGCGCGGCGGCCACCGGGGACTGGGCGCTTGGCCTGGCCAGCAGTGCCCGAGCCTGCGCCGAGAGCGGCCGTGGTGCAGTGATCATCGTGCCGGACCAGACTGATCTTGATCGCCTCGCCGAGGCCTGTACCCAGACCCTCGGTGCCGCTGGCTTCGCCGTGCTGGTGGCCGAAGCGGGGCCCGCTGCCCGCTATCGATCCTTCCTGGCGGCTCTCCGCGGAGAAGTTCGCGTCGTGATCGGCAATCGCGCGGCTGCGTACGCACCGGTGCATGATCTTGGCCTGGTGGCGCTCTGGGACGATGGCGATGATCTGCTTGCCGAGCAGCGTGCGCCATATCCACACGCGCGGGAAGTGCTCGCGCTGCGGGCTGCCGATGCCAAGGCCGGCGTTCTGTTCGCCAGTTACGCCAGAACAGCAGAGCTGCAACGCTGGCTGGAGCATGGCTGGCTTCGCGAGCTTGCCGAGCATCGGGTCGCGGTTCGGCATGCGGCGCCACGAGTAAAGGTGACGGCCGATTCCGACTATGCATTGCAGCGGGATCCGGCAGCGCGTGCCGCGCGGTTGCCGCATGAGGTGTTCGAGATGATGCGAGCAACGCTGCCCCAGGGCCCGGTGTTGGTGCAGGTGCCTCGCTCGGGTTACTTGGTGGCCCTGGTCTGTCATGACTGCCGCGAGCCGATGCGATGTGCCTTCTGCGGCGGTCCGACGAAGGCGCAGTCGGCGGGACCTGGCGAGGTAGCGACCGTACGCACGAGCT
>JBKPEY010000101.1:0-2525 GCA_046744405.1 Actinomycetota bacterium | reverse complement strand
GCGGGTCAGCAAGGGTCAGGTCATCGGCTACGTCGGCACGACGGGGTTCTCCACCGGATGCCATCTTCACCTAATGGTCTGGATCAACGGTCGGCTGCGGAATCCCATGACCTGGTTCTGAGTTTGATTGCTCCGCTCGCTCTGTCTAATGGCTCGCTGGCGCTCGCTGCGATGTTCGCCGGGGAGCCGCCATCTTCGTCCAATCCGACGAAGCTCTCGCGTCGAGTCAGCTCTGTTCTCATCTTGTTTCGTCGGCTTCTCCTGCAGATCGGCGGCGCGAACATCGCGGGCGCGGATCGGGCTTGGTAGCCCCCTACTTCGTCGTCGCTCGGGGACAAAAAGCACGCGCCCTCACTCATCCTCAGCACGGCGTCGCGCGATCCGAGCTACGGCTGCTCGACTGCTGCGCTCGACCGGTGAAGACGAGAGGTGAAGATAGAACCATGAAGGAAAAGGGCCGCAGGCTGGTCGCGCAGAACCGCAAGGCCAGGTACGACTACCACATCCACGACACGTATGAGGCTGGGATTGTCCTGAGCGGCACGGAGGTGAAGTCGCTGCGGGAGGGACGTGCCAACCTGACCGATGCCTACGCCACTGTCGACGACGGCGAGGTCTTTCTGCGAGCAGCGCATATTCCTGAGTACAGCCACGGGACCTGGACCAACCACAGTGCGCGGCGTACGCGCAAGCTGCTGTTGACCAGGCGCGAGATCTCCAAGATCGAGCGCGAGCTAGAAGGTTCCGGGACCACCTTGGTGCCGTTGTCGCTGTACTTCTCCAATGGGTACGCCAAGGTCGAAATCGCGCTGGCAACTGGAAAGCGGGTATACGACAAACGGCAGGCTATTGCGGCCCGTGAGTCGAGGCGCGAGGCCGAAAGAGCCCTGGCGACCCGGCATCGGAGACAATAAGGTAATGGTGCAATTCCGCGCGGCCGGCGACTGCGGCTGGCAGCTGGGCGGCCGACTCTCTCGGGCTCTGATCGCGTTCGGGTTGATGCTCGCGACCGCGCTTGTTTGGTTCGTCGCGACGCCGACGAAGGCGTACGCGGCCGACGACGAGATTGATTCGTTCGCCATCAACTACGACATGCAGCCCAGCGGCGTGCTCAAGGTGAAAGAGACCATCGTCTGGCGGTTCGGCAGCAACTCCGGCCGGCATGGCATCCAACGCGACCTCGTCATCCGCGAACCCGATCCCAACAGCGACCAGGACTTCGTCTACGGGATCAGCAACATTAAGGTGACCAGCCCCGACGATTACGTGGCAACCCAGTTCAGCTCCAAGACCACCGAATCCCAGGGCGGCCGGGAAGCCGAGCTCAATGTCCGAATCGGCGATCCTAACCGGACGATCTCAGCGCCCACCGCAACCTATGTGATCTCTTACGACGTCACCGGGGCGATGCGCTCCTTTAGCGGTTACGACGAGTTCTTCTGGGACGGCCCAGGATTTGGCAATCCTTTGATCAAAGACCTGAAGATCACCACAACGGTGCCGGGTGGGGTGCAGGACGCGACCTGCTATTACGGGCCGCCGCGGAGCACAACGCCCTGCGAGACCCAAGACTTCGCCAAGGGAGGCAAGGCCACTTTCGGCCAGACCAATGTGGCACCCGGGGCCAGTGTCAGCATTGGCGTCAAGATCACGCCGGGCCTGGTAACGGACAACAAACCTCATATGGAGCCAAACGGCGCCAAGCTCTCGCCAGCCGAAAGGGTTGGTGCGTTCGCGCTGGCTGGCGTCTCACTGTTGTCGGCGATTCTTTCGCCCATTGTCGGCATGCTGTGGTGGCGCAAGAACGGCCGTGACCAACGTTACGCGGGCCTCCCGCCCGGCACGGTCCCGCTTGCCGGACAGGAAGCGGAGGTCGTACCCAACGATCCAGATATCCCGATTCCGGTCGCGTTCTACCCACCGAGTATTCCGGTGGCCGAGGCTGGCCTGCTGATCGACGGGCAAGTGGATACCAGGGAGACGGCGGCGACGATCATCGATCTGGCGGTGCGCGGTGCGCTCACCGTCCAGAGCTATGGCAAGGACGACTTCCAGGTCACGCTTGTCGATCCCAATAGGGCGACAGCGGCGCATGAGATGGTCCTGTTGACCAGCCTGTTCGACGGCCAGCCAGCAGGTACGGTCAAAGACCTTTCCGTGCCCGGAAGCATGGCTGAGGCCCATGAAAGCATGCGGGATTCGGTCCGCAACCAGGTAACGTCGCGGGGCTGGTTCCGCAAGGTGCCTTCGGCAGCGGCCACGAGCAGCTTCGGCTTCGGGCTGATCGCCATCGCCATCTTCGCCTCGTTCGCTGTGGGATTCTGGCTACTCCTGCTATGCATCCCCCTGCTGCCGATCCTCATTACGTTTGCCGTGATCCGTACCAAACTCAAGCGAGGGCAACGGACGGCCGAAGGTCGAGCGGTCTGTGACCAGGTCGAGGGCTTCCGGACCTACCTTGCTACGGCGGAAGCCGACCAGCTGAAGTTCGAGGAGGGTGAGGACATCTTCTCGAAGTACCTACC
>JBKPEY010000139.1:0-4217 GCA_046744405.1 Actinomycetota bacterium | reverse complement strand
TCAGATCCACCGCTGCCTCTGAGTAATAGGCACCGCCCCTGCGCTGGAGCAGATCGGGCTTCTTCTCGACGGCGGGGTCCGCATAAATCTCCAACAGCTGGCGCTCGATCGCAGCCACCTCTTCGGCCCGAGAAGGCTTGGCCAGCTGCTGTTCCACGACATGATCATGTTCATAGAAGTACCGAAGGTAGTATGACGGCCAGACCCGCAGCCGACGCAATACCTCCGGCGGAAGCCCGGACCGCGCCGCCAACTTCTCGGCGAAATTGTCAAGCAGCTCAGGTAGCCGATCTTGCCCATCGACCAAGACCTGTCTTGTCCACGTCAGATGATTGAGGCCGACGTGATCAAGAGATACTGAGCCGGGCTCAACATCAAGTAGCTGCGCAGCCGCTCGCTGATTACCGATTGCCACGTTGCAGAGCCCGACTGCTTGATGACCATGATCAAGCAAAGCACGCGTCACTATTCCTACCGGATTGGTGAAATCCAGAATCCAGGCATCTTTGGCGGCGAGCCCGGAAATCCGGTCCGCGATCTCCAAGATCACCGGCACGGTACGCAGTGCCTTGGCGAGTCCGCCGGCGCCCGTTGTCTCCTGGCCGACACAGCCACACTGCAATGGAAGGGTCTCATCCACCAGACGCGCCGCCTGACCGCCGACTCTGAGCTGGATGAGAACGACTGCGGCCTCAGCCACTGCCCGATCGAGGTCAGTTGTGAACGTGATGGTGCCGGGATGTCCATACTTGGCGAAGATTCGCTGAGAGACTCCGCCAACCAAGCTGAGCCGCTCTTCGGCGGGATCGGTCAGCACCAATTCATCAACTGTCACCAGGTGCTGCAGCCTGGCCAGCCCATCGATCAGCTCGGGCGTATAGGTGGAACCTCCTCCTACAACCGCGACTTTCACGCCTACTCCTGTCGAACTCCGGTCCGGGTCACCATCCTTTCAGCTACCGAGATAGTCGTCGTTATGAATGGTGATCGAGCCGTCTCGAGCACAGCTGGATTCAAGCGGTCGGGGAGACGTCGGCCTCGCCGGCGCGGGCGGCCTTTCGGAGCTGGAAGCCCAAGATGATCAAGACGATGCCCCAGACGATTGCCCAGATGCCGATGATCCAGATGATGCTGATCAAGCCGGCGCCAGGGCGGATGAGCACCAGGACGCCGAACAAGATTGCCACTGCGCCAGCGATGATGCCCCACACCCATCCGCTATCGGGAAGCCGGCGATGTCCGACGGAGGAGAGGATCTGCAGAATGCCGATGACGATGGCCCAAATGCTGACCATGATCACGAGGATCGCAAGGCTCATCCCCGGCCAGACAAGGACGAGGACCCCGAACAGGATGCTGACGGCGCCGAGCACGATACGGAACGCCATCGATGACGATGACGAGCCTCGATGCCGGATCGCCTCGATGATGTCGAAGACGCCGTCGACGATGGCATAGATGCCGATCACGATTGCCAGAACGAGTGCGGTGGCGATCGGAGCAAACAAGGCGATGAGGCCGAAAATGATTCCGAGAACTCCCCGGATTATGGCGAAAATCCAGATCTTCTTGGCCAAGCTTGGAAAGCCAGCGGTGACATTTGAGGGCATGGCGGCAGACATGAGCAAGATCCCTTCTGAGCTTGCAGAACAGCATTGCAGGACGTCCGGCCCTGGCACGCGCGGCACGCCCACCAAGCCACCTCTTGCGATCAGATCCGGTCTATTGGCTGATGCGCTGTGTCGCATACCAGTGTGCGAGCTCGGCGAGACCGTCGTCGAGGGAGACGCGCGGCTGCCAGCGGAGAATTTCGCGGGTGAGCCTCTGGTCGAACCAGTGCGCCGTGGACAGCTGATCGACCAGGAACCGGGTGAGGGGCGGATCGTTCGGTGCCGGACCTGCCGGCGAGACACGGTCCCGTAGCGCCCACAGGGACTCCAGGGCCGCTCCCCCCAACTGGGCCAGCCGTACGGGCACATGCCTTGTCGGGACGCGTGCACCCGCCGCCCGGCACACGGCAGCCAGCATCTCGGCGACTGGGCGCGGTTCGCCGTTCGTGACAACCAGCGCCCGGCCGCGCGCGTCCGTACAGCGATCCAGTGCCGCCACCAGCGCATCCACCGCATTGCTGACATAGGTCGTATCGATCAACCCCGCCCCCGAGCCGACCAGAGGCAGCCTGCCACGCCTGGCCCGGTCGACGACTCGGGCAATCAACTGCCTGTCCCCCGGACCCCACACCAAGTGCGGCCGAATCGCAACGACAGCAAGCTCATCGGAGTCCGCGCCGAGCGCCACCTGCTCCGCGAGGGCCTTGCTGCGCGCGTACGGGCCCCGTGCGGTCGCCGGGTCCGCGGGATCGGCCCCCCGGCCTACCAGTGATCTTCCTGGATGGGCCACCGAGGGCGACGAGACGTGCACCAGGCGTGCTATCCCTGCGGCCCGGCAGGCGTCGACGACCACCCGCGTCCCACCGACATTGACCCGCAGGTACTCCGCCTCTGGTCCAACAACGTTGACCTTGGCGGCTAGGTGGACGACGGCATCCTGGCCGGCCGCCGCGGCCCGTACGGCGTCAGCGTCGGCCACATCCGCCAGCACTTCCGGCAGCCCGAGACCCGCTGGGCGCCGCTGCAACACCGTCACGCCGTCACCCCGGGCCGCTAGGGCTAGCGCGACGCCGCGCCCCAGCATCCCGGTCGTCCCGGTAACGAGTACTCGCACGTCGCAATCCCTATGGGTGACCTACTCGGCCTCCGCTGAGCACGTTCTCGGCCCAGCGAGCCAAGCGAGTCCGATCGATCTTCGCGGCGTGCCGGACGTCCACCGGAAGGGCTCGCGCACTCAACACCGCCGCTAGAGGAACATCCGCGGCCGTCCGTGCAGCCTGGGCAAGTGCATCGTCCGCCAGTCCGGCCCGCCCGGGCGATGCGGGGACCACGACTGCCACCAGCTGCTGAGTGCCCTGAGGGCCGACGCCAACCAGCGCTGCCCCTGTTACCGGTGCCTCTGCCTCGATTCGTTGTTCAGCTCGAACCGGAGTGACAGGTCCGCCAGCTGTGGCGATCACGTGAGCCAGCCTGCCCTCCACCCAGAGCCGCCCGGTGGCGTCCAAGTGTCCGACATCGCCGGTGCGGTGCCAGCCATGGTCGCGGGAGCTGGCCTGTTCGGTCGCCCACAACCGGTCGTAGCGGTCCTTGACGTGTGCCGCCGACACGCAGATCTCGCCGGTGACATCAACCAAATCCTGCGGCGGGCCGGTCGCTTGACCGAGTGCGTCGAGCGGGCTGATCCCGAGCCGAACGCCCCGGAGTGGGCGGCCGACGCAGACTCCGTTGCCCCGGCCCACCTGCTCGAGCTCGGCCAGCGCAATGTCGGTCACCGGCAGCACTTCGGTCATCCCGTAAGGGGTGTGCAGCTCGGCCGCCGGAAGAACTGTCTGGACGCGGCGCAAGAGTGCGAGCGACACCGGCGCTCCTGCGGAGAGGACAAGCCGGATTCGCCCGAGTGCTGCACGGTGCTCCTCGGTCAGCCCGCTCGCGGTGACGACCACATTGCGCAGCGCGGCCGGTGACGCGAAGATCAGGGTCGCCCCGATCGCCGCTGCCGCGTCTGCCAGTGCCACGGCGGTCAGCGTGCCGGGTCGGGTGACGTCCATCTGCGGTACGGCTGCGCCGATGCCCAGCGCCGGTCCGTACAACGCGAACGGTGCGAATGCGGCGACCAGTCGATCGTCCGGGGTAATGCCACAAATGGCGCGAACGAGCTCGAGCTGACTTCGCAGCTGGGAGTGGCGGTAGACAACACCCTTCGGCGGTCCGGTTGCCCCAGAGGTGAACAAGACCGCGGCTTCGGGGTCGGGAGTCGGTTCAATGCGCTTTGGGCTGGAGCTCGGGGGCGCTTTGGGGTTCCCGGTGGAACGCGCACGATCCTTGTCGCGTGTCCGTCCTATGGCGATGCGGCCGCCTGGGATCCGCAGTACGGCGGCGGCAGCCACTGCAGCTGGTACGCCGATCAGATAGTCCGGGTCGGCGCTGCGCAGGGCCTCGGCCATCCGGCGCCAACCCAGCCCCGTATCCGCGACAACGATCGCAGCACCAGCGCGCCAGCTGGCGTACACCGCCGCCGTCAGCTCCAGACCCGGGGGCACCAATAGCGCCACGCGGTGGCCGGGTCCTACGCCGGACCGGCGCAGCGTCTGGGCAAGGGCGTCAATC